>DASXGD010000512.1:0-7034 GCA_036489245.1 Occallatibacter sp.
GACAGTGCGAGTTGAGCTTTCCGTTCCCGGTAAATCTATGATGCAAGATGCCAGATCGTCGGCTCCCAGCCGCAAGAAGATTACATCGACGGGTAAATCGGCCACTCATCTCACCGCGGGCCCGGCCTTTCAGCAGTACCAGACGGCCGTTCAGTTGTTGCAGCAGGGCAAGTATGACAAAGCTCTTGCCGCATTCGAAAAACTGTTGCCCTCGGCGCCCAACGAAATCCTGGAACGCACGCGCATGTACATCAGCACCTGTCAGCGCCAGATGGATCGCACCAATCTCGCCTTTCAGACCCCCGAAGAGCGGTACGATTATGCGATCTCGCAGTTGAACCAGGGCTATTACGAGGAGGCGCGGGAACAGTTCAACGGCGTGATTACGGATGATCCGCGGGCCGATTATGCCTTCTATGGCCTGGCGGTTTTGGACAGCATCACCGGCCATCCACAGGACTGTCTGGATAATCTTGGCCGGGCCATCGAGCTCAATTCCAAGAATCGTCTTCAGGCACGGTCCGACAATGATTTCCAGAGCATGGTCGACGATCCACGCTTTACCGAACTGTTATATCCAGAAGTTCCTTAAGGCTTTCGTGAATTCGGCCAGGTTGTCGGAAAGTGTGCCAGGAGTGTGTTCTTCCGTACAATAAGGCTGCTGTGGACTCGTCCCAGGAATCCGTAATCACCGCGGCGACGCGGCCGCTGCGTGTGGTGGCTATCGGCGGCGGCACAGGCCTTTCCACATTGCTGCGCGGGCTATGCCGCCACGTTGTCGAACCGGGGCAACTCTCGGTTGTGCCCGGACAGATCGCGGACCTGGCCGCGGTGGTGACCGTTACCGACGACGGCGGATCATCGGGCCGCCTGAGAAAAGACTTCAACATGCTTCCGCCGGGAGACCTGCGCAACTGCATGGTCGCACTCAGCGAGGAAGGCGATCTGCTGGCAAAGCTCTTTGCGCACCGCTTTCGCGCCGGCGACGGGCTGGAAGGACACAGTTTCGGCAACCTGTTTGTAGCCGCGCTTACCGAGATCACAGGTGACTTTGGCCACGCCATCCAACTGGCATCCAAAATCCTGGCCACCCGCGGAAAAATCTACCCTGTCACGACCGCCAATGCCACGCTTGTCGCGCGCATGGACGACGGGTCCCTGGTGAGGGGCGAAACCAATATTACGGCCAGCCGGTTGCGCATTGCGGAGTTGATGCTCGAGCCTCCTGATGCCGCGGCGGTGCCGGAAACCCTGGATGCGATCGAGCGCGCAGACATCATCACCGTGGGGCCGGGTTCTCTCTATACGTCCTTAATCACCAACCTGCTGGTCAAGGGCCTCCCCGAAGCGCTGGCCAAGGCTCGCGGGCTGCGCGTTTATGTCGCTAACCTGATGTCGCAAGCCAACGAGAGTCTCGGCCTCACAGCCTCGGAACACATTGAGCGCATTTACAAACATACCCATGCGCCCATCTTCGACTACGCCCTGGTCAACACCGCGCCGTTTTCGCAATCGACTCTGGCCCGCTACGCGGCCGAAAACGCCAGCCCGATTCTTCCTGACATCGAGCGTATCGAGGCTCTTGGGGTTCGCTGCATCGCTGGGGACTTTGCCAGTGAGGGCGCGGTCGTGCGCCATGCCTCGGCGCGGGTCACGGGCGCACTTCTGGCGTTGGGCCTCTCTGCCCTGGCTTCGCGTGTTTAGTCCATCGCCGGCTCCGCTTTGCCCTCCCCTTCGAAACTCGTGCAGAATTGAAGTGCCACGCAGGCGGGAGGAATCGTGCAAAGGAAATTGTTCTGGATCGGATTCGCCGCTTGCGCGTGGGCGGCCTCAATGCTTGCTGGTGCGCAAGCTGGTCGAAAGCCCGGACTGTGGGAAGTGACCTCCAAAACCACCTGGCAACAATCGCCATTTGCCGGGGCAACTCAGGAACCCGGTGACTCGTCGTCTGTAAGCGCGGCACCCCAAACCACGGTGGTGTGCCTCACCCAGGAGATGATCGACAAGTACGGCGGACCCATTCCCCAGTCGCACAACGAATGCCAGCTCTCAAACGTGAACAGAACCATCAAAGGGATGACGGCGGACTGGGTCTGCAACGGCCGCCTGAACGGAAAGGGCTCAATTCAATCTTCGTGGACCGACGACAACCACTCTTCAGGCAAGGTTCACTTTTCTGGAACCATGCAAATGGGTGCGGGCAGCAGGCCGGTTGAGTGGACCAATCAGTTCACCTCCTCCTATAAAAAGCCGAACTGTGGAAGCGTGAAGCCGGACGAGGAGAAGCCTGCCCAATAGGCCCAGCTCGGCGCATTCTCTGGATCCGCTTCGTCTCCGTCCCTAGTCCCTGCCGGTCTCGACGGTTCGCTTCAACTGTCCGCAGGCGGCGTAGATGTCCCGGCCTCGCGGGCGGCGGAGATAGACCGGGACGCCCTCGGCCTCCAGCGTTCGCCGAAATGCCTCTACCGCCTCGGGCCGCGGCATTTCATACGCGATATCCGGCCCGGGATTCCAGGCGATCAGATTGACCTTTGCCGGCAGCCCCGTTCGCCGCACCAGCCGTGCCACCTCATGCGCGTGTTCCGCCCTGTCGGTGACTCCGCCCAGCAGCACGTATTCAAAGGTAATTCGCTCGCGTGGGCGCAGCCGCACCTGCCGCACCGCATCCACCACGGCGCCGATAGGCCATTTCCGGTTCACCGGCATCACTTCGCTGCGGATGGCATCGTTCGGTGCATTGAGGCTGATGGCGAGTTTGGGGCGCACTTCGGGCGCCTCGCGGGCAAAGCGCTCAATGCCCGGCACAATCCCCGAAGTCGAAACTGTCATCCGCTGCGGGCTCAGGCCAACCTCTTCCACAAGCAATCGGACCGCCCCCATGAAGTTGTCGTAATTGAGGAGGGGTTCGCCCATCCCCATGAACACGAGGTTCAGGCGATCCTTCCCCAATTCAACCCCTTGCCGGGCCAAAACGGAGACCACCTGCCCCGCGATTTCGCCAGCGGTCAGATTTCTCTGCAGGCCGAGGCGGGCGGTCAGGCAGAATTGGCAATTGACCGCACATCCCACCTGGCTCGAGACGCAGATCGTAGCCCGCAGCCACCTTCGCCCTGGAGCCTCGGCAGCTTCTCCGGCTTCGCTGCCATCGCCGGTTTCACCCTCGTCGCCTTCCGGCATCCACACGGTCTCGACGGTGTCTGAACCGCCCGTACCCGCGACCTGTCCCTGGACCAGATATCGCTCCGTCCCGTCCACCGACCGGAATGGCTGGACAATCGCGGGACGTTGAATCTCCCACCCATTCTTCGCCATTTGTTCGCGCCAGGACCGGGGCAGGGTGGTGATCTCGTCTACACTTGTAACCCACTGACGATAAATAGCTTCGGCAAGTTGTCCACCGCGCCATGAGGGTTCCCCGGCCTCCTCGGCAAGGGCCGTCAATGCAGTGCGATCCATGCCGAAAAGCGCCCTGGGCGTGACTTGCAGCCCCCGGTTGGCGTCTAATGAAACAAGTTGGGTGTTTTTTTCGGTCACGGCTTCGGCAAGCATAGAGCATTCTTCCCTACGGATGCAGCCCTCCCGGCCCGATACCCATCGAAACCCGGCCGACTGCCGGCGGCGCCCCACTTCTCCCCCGCAGAGCCTTCCGCCAATGGTAGTGCCAGTCATTGTGTAGCCATCTCGTTGACCCCAGAACCAACGAAAGAGTCTGTGCCACCTACAATCGAATCGAACAGAGGACGATGACCATCGAACGCAACCTACGCCGTACTGTTTTGCCTAACGGGCTGATTGTTCTGACCGAACGTATGGATCACTTGCGTTCCGTCGCCATGGGTGTATGGATCAAATCGGGCTCGCGCGGCGAAGCAGCTGAGACAAACGGCATTTCCCATTTTGTGGAACACATGGTGTTCAAAGGAACTCGCTCGCGTTCGGCGCAGCTAATCGCCCGTGAAATGGACTCGATCGGCGGTAACCTCGACGCTTTCACCGGCAAGGAGACCATCTGCTTCAACGTGAAATCGCTAGCCGACCACGTACCGATCGCGCTCGATGTGCTGGCTGACCTGGTCCTGAATCCGGTCTTCGCCTCGAACGATATTGAGCGCGAAAGGGGTGTCATTCTGGAAGAAATCAAGATCGACGAGGACAATCCCGATGTCCTCGTGCACGAACTCTTTACGCAGAGCTTCTGGAAGGATCATCCGCTGGGCAAACCCATTCTCGGAACCACGGCGACCGTTGCCCGGCTCGACCAGCCCAAGCTTCTCGACTACCACTCGGGCCGGTTCCATGCCGGAAACATGGTGTTCTCCGCGGCCGGCAACCTTGACCACGATAAGTTCGTCGCCGCCGTCGCAGAGAAATTCGCGCCTCTCCACAGCGGCCAGCCGATCGATGAGCTCGCTGCCCCCGTCTCGAGCGCGCGGATCCTGCTGCGCAACAAGAAGGCTCTCGAGCAGGTGCAGATTTGTCTGGGCGTTCCTGCCCCGCCTATTACGGATGAGAACCGGTACGCAACGCTCATTCTCAACACGGTGCTGGGCGGCGGCATGAGTTCTCGCCTCTTCCAGACCATCCGCGAAGAACGCGGCATGGCCTACTCCGTCTTCTCCGATCTCAGCCCTTACCGCGACACCGGGACGCTCTGCGTGTATGCCGGCACTTCCGCAGGGAAGGCTTTGGAGACCATTGACCTGATCATGCGTGAATTCCGCAAGCTGAAGGAAGAGGAGCTGCCGGAAGAAGAGCTGACCCGCGCTAAGGACCAGCTGAAGGGCAACATCCTGATGGGGTTGGAGAGCTCGAACTCGCGCATGGCCAACCTGGCCCGGCAGGAAATCTACTTCGGCCAGTTCTTTACTGCCGAAGAAATTACCGCCCGCATCGATGCAGTGGAAGCCCCCCAGGTGCAGGCCATGGCGCAGCGCCTCTTTGACCCCGCCCGGATCGCGGTCACCCTGCTCGGCCGCCTCGACGGAATCAAGCTGAACCGGACCCGGCTGGTGTGTTGAAAGGCAGCGAACAAGGGAACAGGGATCAGGGAACAGTTCGTTTTTGGCCTGATCAGCTTCCCTGGCCATTCTGTAGAAAATCCTGTTTGTCTAATCCCTTTTCCCTGTTCCCTATTCCCTGCTCTTTGAGCATTCCATTTCCCTTGCGCGTCTATCCGTTGTAGCATTTTGTCGGACGCGTCCCTTGGCCGCGCTCCCACGAGGCGTCAAAACACTCATGAAAAGAAAGATGTTTCTCTGTCGCGCAAACCGTAGCGCCCGCCTGGCCCGGCCCAATGGCTTCACCCTGATGGAATTGCTGATCGTGATGGCGATTATCGCCATTCTTATGCTGATTGCCATTCCCACCGTCGGCAGCCTCAAGAAGAAGGCCAATGACCTCTCCGCCATACAGTCGGTCCATACCCTCATGAATGCGGAAAGCATGTATGAGTCGAATTTCCCGACCAACGGCTATGCGTGCTCGGTCGCAGCACTCGGCGGCGACCCCAAGGCTGGTCCGCCAACCATCACTGCGGCGCAACTCATCCAGCCCGACCTCGCTTCGGGGGCTAAGTCCGGATACATCTTCAACATCACCAATTGCACGAAGATCAACCTGAATGGCACCGACCGTATCACTGGCTACACGGTGACGGCAATTCCGCAGACCGTGGGCCAGACCGGGGACCGTTCCTACTGCGGCGACCAGTCCGGGCTGATCAAGTTTGATCCGGCGGGCGGCTCTAACTGCAGTCAGAACCTCGGTCAATGACGGGGTGGAAAACGTTCCGGCGCGGCGGCCGCTTTCTTCTGACCGCTGCGCTGATGACGGCCTGCCTTTGCGCCCAGCAACCCCAGCCGACGCAGGAATCAGCGAAAAGTTCGACCCCCAACATTCACGAGTTGGCCCGTCGCGTCGACCAGCGCTACAACAAGCTGCATTCACTGAAGGCTGCCTTCACGGAAAGTTATGCCGGCCTGGGAGTGCACCGTTCTGAAAGCGGCACCCTATTGCTGCTCAAGCCGGGCCGCATGCGGTGGGACTATACCTCGCCTCCGGGAAAACTCTTTCTGCTGGATGGCAAATTTGCCTGGTTCTACAGCCAGGGTGACGCGCAAGTCCAGCGTATCCCGGAAAAGCAGCTCGACGACCTGCGCTCACCGCTGCGGTTCCTGCTGGGCCACACCGAGCTTGAAAAAGAGCTGACCGGCATCGCTCTCACAACCGCGCCCAATGGCCAGTTCACACTCACCGGCCAGCCAAAAGGTCAGGAAAAACGCGTCGAGCGTCTAGCAGTTACGTTGACGCCGGCAGGCGCGATCACCGGGATTGAAATCGAAGAGGGGGATGGCGCGATCACCCGTTTCACATTCAGCAGCGAAGTTCCGGATGGTGCGATTCCGCCCGGCGTCTTCCGCTTCAATCCACCGCCGGGAGTACCGGTGATCGACACGCATGCACCGGAGTGACGCCTGGTTTGAGCGCCCTTCAGTCTGCCGCCAAAATCGCGCGCGAATCCGATTCTTCCGCAGCAACGAGATGCGCGGCGAGGGCATCACATCCCACCGTACGAACACCAACGGAGGATGTATACATGAGTGTTGACACGGTTGAGAAACTGTTCGTGGACGAGTTGAAGGATCTCTACTCGGCGGAGAACCAGATCACCAAGGCGCTCCCCAAAATGGCCAAGGCGGCCACCAGCAGCGAGTTGCGAACAGCGTTTGAAACCCATCTCAAGGAAACGGAGGGACAGATCAAGAGGTTGGACCGGGCATTTGAGATTCTCGGCAAGACCTCAGGTGGAAAAACCTGCAAGGGCATGCGGGGACTTCTTGAGGAAGGAGCCGAGGTCATGGGTGATACCGAGGGCGAAGTGCGCGACGCTGCCATGATTTCGGCCGCGCAGCGTGTTGAGCATTACGAGATGGCGGGGTATGGAACGGTTCGCACCTACGCCGAATTGCTCGGCCAGAACGAAATCGCCAATCTCCTGCAGCAGACGCTCGACGAAGAAGGAGAAACCAACAAAA
>DASXGD010000530.1:0-5103 GCA_036489245.1 Occallatibacter sp.
GCGCGCTTGATGCCGTCGGCCAGTGATTCGCGGCAGCCATACAGGTTATCGAACTTCGACTTGGTCACCGAGTCGTTGACATTGATGGCCGGAATCAGCAGCTTGCCCTGCTCCATCATCTTGTAGAGGCGATGCACGCCGGTGGTGGTCTCCTCTGAGACGCCGCGCCATTCCTTCACCACCTTGTGCCAGTGCTTCGGATCTTCCGCATGGACGCGCTTCAACAGGTCCTTGATCACCTGCTCTTCGTGATTGCCCGAAGGGGTGTTGACCCAGCCGTCGCCCTGTTCCAGTTCATAGCCCTTGTGAATGAGCAGCGTCACATCGCCGCCGTCGTCAACCACCAGCTGCGGGCCCTTGCCGCCCTTGTGGTTCAGGGCCTGGTAGGTACAGTCCCAGTACTCTTCGAGGCTTTCACCTTTCCACGCAAATACAGGGACTCCGCTCGATGCAATCGCCGCCGCAGCGTGGTCCTGGGTCGAGAAGATGTTGCAGCTTGCCCAGCGCACTTCGGCTCCCAGGCTGGTCAGGGTTTCGATCAGCACCGCGGTCTGGATGGTCATGTGCAGAGAACCGGTGACGCGGACGCCCGCGAGGGGCTTTTCTGCCGCGTACTTGTTGCGAATCGCCATCAGGCCCGGCATCTCCTGCTCGGCAATGGTGATTTCCTTGCGTCCCCAGTCAGCCAGACCGAGGTCAGCCACCTTGTACGGCAGAGCCGCGATTTCGAGTGTCGTTGCCATTTCGTTTCTGCTCCTTATATCGACCTATCGTGATATATTGATATGTATCAGAACCGACCCATGCCGTCAATCGTGAAAATCCTGCGCGCCGCCGCCGATCCGACCCGGCTCCGCATCCTGCTGCTTCTAAAGGCCGAAGAACTTTCGGTTGCGGAGCTGCAGGAGATCCTGGTCATGGGGCAGAGCACGATCTCGACCCACCTTTCGCAGCTCAGGCACGCCGGGCTGGTCGAAGACCGCCGAACCGGCAAGAGCAGCTTTTACAGCCTTGCCACCACCTCCGCCACCTCCGGTGGGGGCAGCGTTTTGGATGGGATTCTTGCGCAAGCCGAAAGTGAATCCCCCGAAGCCGCCAGCGACGCCGCCGCCATGCGCGCGGTGGTGAAGAAGCGCCAGGACAAGATGCGCAGCTTTTTCGACAGCATGGCGGGCCGGCTGGGAAAGGACTACGTTCCCGGCAAGTCGTGGAAGAGCCTAGCCGAAGCGCTGCTGCGGCTGATGCCGCCGATGACCATTGCCGACCTGGGCGCCGGGGATGGGAGCTTCGCGCTTTTGCTTTCCCAGCGGGCCGCGCGGGTGATCGCTGTCGACTCGTCGGCGAAGATGCTGGAGTTCGGCCGCGACCAGGCTGTCCGCCATGGAATCGACAACGTGGAGTTCCGGCTCGGCGACATGGAAGAGCCGCCCATCGAGGATGCGACGGTTGACCTGGTCTTCTTTTCGCAGTCGCTGCATCACGCCCTGCATCCGGAACGCTCTGTGAAGCAGGCGGCGCGCGTTCTCCGGCCCGGCGGCCGCATTGCCATTCTCGATCTGGCCAAACACCGGTTTGAAGAAGCCCGCGAGCTCTACGCCGACGAACGGCTGGGCTTCAGCGAAGCGGAACTTGAGACGATGCTGACCGACGCAGGCTTCCTCAATGTGTCGGTCGCCATCGTCGATCGGGATCCCGAGGCGCCGCAGTTTCAGACGCTGCTGGCCATCGGCGCCAAGGCCTCTCCTTCGCCTGCGCCGCAACAAACGAGCCCTTAGACAACGTCTTTGAAGGCCCGATGCGCGGCCGCGGGACGATATCTGTTTCCGCGCTTGCGCGGCCGGACATTCGCAGCGTCTCTGACCCGGTTGAGCGCCACCATCACCACCCCGGCGCAGATCAAGGTTGTCGCAACGATGAAAATTACCGCAAACATCAAAGCGTCATTGTTCATCGGAGTGTCCTTTCCGAAGTGGCCCAATTTTACTCGCATCAATTCACGGTCGTACAGAATCGGCGGGTGCTTCGTCAGGTTGAAGCCCGCACGCGCTACCATTGCATCCAACCAGTGCACGACCCGATATGAGCCCGGCATCGATACCCGCAACGAATGTGACCAAAACCGCGCGGCTGACCCGCGCCCGGCGCACCACCATTCTCAAGGCCCTTGCCGACCCCAAGCGCTTTGAACTGCTGGAGCGAATCGCGAAGTCATCCTGTCCACTGGGTTGTTCGGTTGTGCGTCCGGCCCTGGCGATTTCTCCGGCTACGCTGTCACACCACATCAAGGAACTGGAGACCGCGGGGCTGATCAATGTCGAGCGACAGGGCAAGTTCCACTTTCTCGCTTTGCGCCCTGGTGTGCTCGAGGCCCTCGCGGCCAGTATTTCCTCTCTCACCCCCCAGGGGTGCACCAGTCAGCGCGAACACATCCGAATAAGATTTCCACAATCATCCTGAATCCATCTCGCCGGGTCGCTAATCAATTCGATAGTTATCGAAATGTCGAAGCGATGACGTTTCGGGGATGGAGCAGGGAATGAAAAACCTCAGTGGCAAAGTGGCGCTGGTTACGGGAGCATCGAAGGGTATTGGCGCGGGAGTTGCGCGCGAGCTGGCGGCCCGCGGCGCGGCTGTAGCCGTGAATTATTCAGGCAGCCAGGCGAACGCGGAGAAGCTCGTAGGCGAGATCAAGGCCGGCGGCGGCAAGGCGGTCGCGGTGCAGGCTGATCTCTCCAATCCCGATTCGATCGGCCCGCTGGTGCAGGCGGTGGCGAAACAGCTCGGCCCCATCGACATCCTGGTAAACAACGCCGGCATTTACGAGTTTGGCCCCATCGAAAACATCACCCCGGAGCACTTTCATAAGCAGTTCAATGTGAACGTTCTTGGACTGCTGCTGACCACGCAGGCGGCCCTGAAGCATTTCAACCCCAAGGGCGGCAGCATCGTGAACATCAGTTCCGTGGTCGTCGACGGAGTGCCCGGCGCCGCGGTTTACAGCGCGACCAAGGGCGCGGTCGATTCCATCACCGCCGCGCTGGCCAAGGAACTCGGCGCCCGGAAGATCCGCGTGAACTCCTTGAACCCGGGGCTCATCGAGACAGAAGGCACCCACACGGCCGGCTTCATCGGCAGCGACTTCCAGAAGGAAGCCGTCGCGCGCACGCCGCTCGGGCGCACGGGGCAGCCCACCGATATTGCCTCGGCGGTGGCTTTCCTGGCCTCGGAAGACTCGGGATGGATCAATGGCCAGGCCATCTACGCCTCGGGTGGATTCACGCTCTGAGCCGCCTGTTCCCAGGTCTTCGGCGCGGAGACCTGGGCGAACTATCCTAGGGACGTACGCAGGGAGACCGCAGTGCTTCATTCCATCGTTCCATCGCTCGCCGTGATGGCAATCGGACTGATTGCCGCGCGCGCGGGCGACGCATTTGGCAGACTGTTTGTTGCGAAGCCATGCGTGGCGGCTACCAAAAGCACTGTGGCCTGGTCGTATGAAGCGGCGGATTACACCACCGTGAGCTCCTGCCCGCGCAGCCGCGCCAGACGCGTTATTCCTTCCCGGTCGTGACTGCTTGTGGGGCCGGCCGGCGGCGGGCGAGTATGAACTGCAGCGAGCCGCCCTGCACGATGATCGAAAACACGACGACCAGATAGGTCGCGCCGAAGATCCACGGTCCGGCCCGTGGTCCAGTTTGAGTGCTGGCGAGATTCAGAGGCACCGACAGGGCAAGGGCGATGGAGAGGCCGCCGCGCAAGCCACCCCAGGTGAGCGTCCGGATCGAATCGCGGCGGTGGCTCTGGCACACGCGCACGATCCACAGGCAGAGCGCCACCACCGCAAAACGCACCAGGTTGACGGAAACGATGGCGTCAAGACCGGCGCGGATGGTGGTTGCGTTGAGCGTGACCACCATGGCTTCGAGCCCGAGCAGGACGAACAGCACCGAATTCTGCACCTCGTCGAGCATGGTCCAGAACTGGTCTACGCGCTCGTCGGCGATACGACCCTTGGGCTGCTTGCGATTGAAGTGGCGCAGTGCGATGCCGGCGACCACTGCCTCCATGGGCGCGGAGAGGCGCCAGATATCGGCCAGTACGTAGCCCCCCAGTGCCAGGGTCAGGGTGAGCAGAATCTCGATCTGGTAGGCGTCGACCAGGCAGATCAGGCGGGAAACGATGCGCGCCGCAACAATGCCCAGCACCGCTGCCCCGCCCGATTTCAGCAACAGCATGCCGGCGATGTGCCACGGCGTGGGAGCGTGGCCGCGCGCGATTTCGATCATGGTGAGAAACAGCACAGCGCCCACGCCGTCGTTGAACAACGATTCCCCCGCCAGTTGCGCCTCGATGGACTTGGGAATGCCGATGCGGCGCAGCAGTTCAAGCACCGCGATGGGATCGGTGGGGGAGATGAGCGCCCCGAAGATGAGGCATTCCATCCACGAGGCTCTCATGCCCGAAAGGAGCATCATCAGTGCCGACACGGCCAGGAACGAAAGGACAGTCCCCAGCGTTGAGAGCACCGCGACGGGCAGTTTCTCGCGCTCCAGGTGCTCCAGGTCGAGCAGAAATGCTCCCGCGAACAGCAGCAGGGGAAGCATGCCGTGCAGAATCAGGCTCTCAAAATCGATGCTCCGGACGAGATGCTCGGCCCAATCGTGCATTCCCGGCGCGATCTGGCCCACAATCCCGAGACTCATCGTGGTCAGCACGGTCAGCACCATGGTGCCGCCGGTGATCGGTATGCGCAGCACGCGCGAACTGATCCAGCCGAAGATGGCGGCCGTGGCGACCAGCACGCTGATGATTTCGAGAGTATTCATAAAACAGGTAACAGGGAACAGGGAACAGGGAACAGGAACTGGCAACCGGGAACAGGAACACATGTCCCGTGCCCCATCCTTTCACCCTTTGTCTAACGAAAGGGTGGGCGGCCGCGAAGACAAACGCCAGAAGACAAACGCTAAAAGCCAGACGCTAAACGCTGCATTACAGCAGCCGGGCCGCATCCTTGGCGAAGTAGGTGACGATGAAATCAGCTCCGGCGCGGCGTATGCCGACCAGAGACTCAAGCATGGCACGGTCTCGATCGAGCCAGCC
>DASXGD010000538.1:0-3300 GCA_036489245.1 Occallatibacter sp.
GACACCGTTGCTCGACAAGAGCGGCTGTGAGCAGCGGCGGAGCTGCCACAATCTTGACGGCATCGGACGGCTTCGCGATGGCGTGACCCCGGGTGCGGCGCTCGAGGAAATGAAGGCAATCGCGGCGCAGCTGGAGAAGCAATATCCTGGATCGAACCACGGACAGAGCGCCAGCGTGATTCCGCTGACCGAGCTGATTGTCGGCCAGGTGCGGCCGATTCTGGTGACACTTTTGAGCGGCGCGGGATTGCTGCTGTTGATCGCCTGCGTAAATGTGGCCAGCCTGCTGTTGGTTCGATCGGAAAACCGGCGCCGCGAGGTCGCCGTGCGCGGAGCCCTGGGCGCGACTCCCCTGCGCCTGATGCGGCAATTCGTCACCGAAGGATTGTTGCTGGCGGTGGCCGGGAGCTTTGCCGGAGGGCTTGTTGCCGTGTGGATGATGTCGCTGCTGAAGCGGCTGGTCCCCAAGGTGATGGCAGACGCAATGCCATATCTTGCCGGAGTGGGCTTGAATGCGCACACGGTGATGTTTACGGCCGGGATTGCGCTGGGGGCCGCATTACTGATGGCGGCTACGCCCACAATGCGCTTGTCGTTCCAACGCATTCGCGATGGTCTCGGAGACGGCGACCGCGGTGTCGCAAGCCGCTTCTGGCGGCGCATGGGCGCGAACTTTGTGGTCGTGGAACTGGTGATCGCGGTGGTATTGCTGGTGGGCGCGGGGCTGCTGGGACGGAGTTTCTATCGCCTTCTGCATGTGGAAACGGGCTTCGACGTGACGCACCTGGCCACGGTCCAGGTGATGGCGTCGCAGAGCGCATACCCGAAGAACGAGCAGACAGTGGCGCTCATGCGCGAGATCGCGCGACGCGTGTCGAGCTTGCCCGGAGTGCAATCGGTGGGGTTCACATCCGATCTGCCATTGCAATGCAACTGCGACACGGACTGGATTCGCATCGTGGGCAAGCCTTTCCACGGGGAACACAACGAGGTGGATGAACGCGACGTGAGTCCCACCTATCTTGCGACGCTCAAAGCGAGACTGGTGCGCGGGCGCCTGATGACCGAGGATGACGATGCGTCCCGGCCGAACGTCGTTGTGATCAATGAAGCGCTGGCGCGAAAATATTTCCCCGGCGAGGATCCCATCGGGCAAAAGATCGGCAACGGCGCGCTCGATCCGAAGTCGATACGCGAGATTATCGGCGTCGTAGCCGATGTGCGCGAAGGCGCACTGGACGCAGACATATGGCCCGCGGAATACGAAGCAATCTACCAGAGTCCGGGCAACTTTTTTGCCATGGCAGTGCGCACGTCGCAGGATGAAAAGTCCATGCTGCCGCTGCTGGTGAGCACGCTGCGCCAGGTTGACCCCAACCTGGGCGTCTATGGCGAACAGACCATGCGGCAGCAGATAGGTTCGACGCAGGCGGCGTTGATGCACAGCTTTTCGACGTGGCTCGTGGGCGGCTTTGCAGCGATGGCGCTGGTGCTCAGCGTGGTTGGACTGTATGGAGTGATTGCCTACTCTGTGAGCCAGAGGACGCGCGAGATCGGCGTGCGCATGGCGCTCGGTGCACAGCGCAGTTCGGTCTACCAGATGGTCATGCGGCAAGCCGGGTGGTTGACGTCGATCGGCATCGGCCTGGGGTTGATGTGCGCCGTAGGCGCTTCGATGGCGATGCGCAAAGTACTCTTCGGGGTGGCGGCCTGGGATGTCTGGACGTTGGCAGCGGTGGGGGTGGTGTTGGGTTGTGCCTCGCTTCTGGCGAGTTTTTTGCCTGCCCGACGCGCGGCGCGGGTCAATCCGTGCGAAGCACTGCGGGCCGAGTGACAAGCGCACGGAAGAGTGGATCTGGACTCAGGCCCGCAATCAGGCGAGGTGGAGGAAGCGGCTTGCGGTCAACTTTGCGCCGGGGAAGACCTGTTCCAGGTTATTGGCGCCGAGCGTACGCGTGACGAGCTCTCCGAGGACCTGGCGGTAATCCGTTGTGAGGGCGATGTCGCGGCCTTCGTTGAGTTGTTCGTGAGCCAGGCCTGGCCAGCGACCGTAGACCTTGCCGCCCTTCACATCCGCTCCCAGAATAAACATCGCATTGGCGTGGCCGTGATCGGTGCCGCCCGTGCCGTTTTCGCGGGCGGTGCGACCAAACTCCGACATGGTGACCACGGTCAGGTTGGCGGCATCGTCCCCCAGGTCGCGCCAGAAGGCGGCGATAGCGTTTGAAAAGTCGGTGAGGCGATTGGCGAGCTGGCCGTTGACGCTGCCCTGGTTGTGATGCGTATCCCAGCCATTGACGTCGGTAAAAGCAGCCTCGACTCCCAGATTGGCTTTGAGCAACTGGGCGATTTGTTTCATGCTGTTTCCGAATTCAGAGGCGGGATAATCGGCGCCCGCGGCGGGCTTGTATTGCGCGGGATTGGCGGCGCGGAGCATCTTTACCGCGTCGAACGTTTCTTCACCTGTGGAGTGGAAGATGCGATCGCCGCTGGCTCCGTACATGGCTTCGAATGCCGCAGCCGCCGACGTAGTCGCCGGGCCGCGTCCGCCCACGGTGAAATCATTCACATTGTTGAGCGCGATGGCCGGAATTCTGCCCGCAAGCGTGCGCGGAACATTGGCGCCGAGGGCCAGGGCGCGAAACGCGGAATGTTCCTGGCGCCTGCGCAGGTCTTCCGCCTGCAGTGCGCGATTCAGCCAGCCGTCATCGGTGCTCTTGACGCCGGGCGTGCCGGACTCCATGTAGTCCTGGGCGTCGAAGTGCGAACGCGACATGTCGGGCGAGCCGGCCGCGTGCACTATGGCGAGGTGTCCCTGGTCGTAAAGCGGCTTGAAAGCAGCCATCGAGGGATGAAGGCCGAAGAATCCATCGAGATCGATCACTTTGTCGGGCGGGATCGCAATGCCTGGACGCATCGCGTAGTAATTCTTCTCGCGATAGGGGACGACGATGTTGAGCCCGTCGGCCGCGCCGCGCTGAAAGATGACGACCAGTCGCCGGTTCGGCCCCGGCTCATTTTCTGCCAGTATCGAGCGGACGAGAAAGCTGGGAATCGTAGTGGTTCCGGCCAGCGCCAGTGCGCCTTTGTGGAGGAAGAAGCGGCGATTGGTTTGCATGGAAAGCTCCTTGGAACCACGCCGGCGACGAGGAGCACTCGCCGGAGGCCCGGTTCGTCAGCGGCGTTGGAATTCTGGTGAGCCGAGCAGAAGTCCGGCCAGCACCTGGTCTTGCTTTTCGACTGCGGCCGGGGCGGGCGTGCGGTTTTCCGACACCGGCATGGATTGGACGCGCGGCTGCT
>DASXGD010000492.1:0-4131 GCA_036489245.1 Occallatibacter sp.
GTTTGCGAGCGGCGATTTCGGCCATGCTGTCCTCTATGAAGACTTCACGCCTGAGACTGTCGCCGTACGAGCCTGGTGGTGCTGCACGCTGCACGGCCTGCGCGCCTTCCCCGACGTGCATGACAGCGTGTTCCGCCAGCAACGTGACAATATTTTTTACGACCTGCCTCTCGACGGAAAGTGGAAATCGCAAACCGCGATCATCGAAGCACAATCAAGGCTTGCGACAGACGGCAAGGTTCGCCTCGTAGTTGAAAACATGGCCGGCAGCCACTCCCTCACGATCCGCAAGCCGGATTGGGCGGATGCGGTGGTCGTGACCACAAATGGCAAGCACGAACCCGGCCTGACAGCTCCGCTGATCAAGACCGGCGATGAGATTGTGGTGAAGTACACGATGAATGTTCGCTTGGCCACCGCCGAACGCACGCAGACGCGGCCAGACCGCAAGGCTTTGTCCTTCGGGCCCTGGCTGCTGGGCGCCTCGTCGCACGATCAAGCTGAGTATTTCAACGAGTTGTATCCTGACAACCAGATCGCGATGGAGAGCGGGCGGATGCCCTACCCGGGTGGTGCCTTGCCGTTCGCGGTTCCGATTGCAGCGACTCCGGCTTCCTGCATTCCGGCGGAGTTCCCCGGTCAGCCGGTCAAGGTCGAGCTGCGCGCGGTTGCCGAACAGACCGGATACGAACCGGCTCGCTGGCAGACGGCATTCCTGGTCCGCGCGAAGTCGTAGGGCGAAAAAAACGGTGCTATCCTTGTGCCCGACAGTGCGTCCTCTGATAAGGAGGTGTGCAATGAAACTCCCATTGCTCGCGCTTCTGTGCGCCGCCACCGCGGCGCTGTGCCAGTCGCCCACACCGCCCGGTGTGGATCCCGACAAGATGTTTCAGTTGCCGGACAAATTCTCCCAGCAGGGTCCGGACCTCAAGACGTTTAAGGCGCTGCCTCCCATGAAGAACGAATTGTTTCTCGGCCATCCGCCGGTTGACGCGCCGCGTCCAGAGCTCAACGATCCCCAGATCGATCCGAAGATCATTGTTCGTCCGCCATGGCCCGACAAAGGGGACAAATCGAAGGGACAGGACGTCTCCCATAGTCTTTATCCGCATTTGAGGTTTTTGCCCATCCATCACGCCCGCCCGATTCGGTAGAATCCGCCTATGAGCCGCCTCGGTGTTTTGTTTGCGTTTGCCGCCGCCCTTCTCTCGCCCGGGATAAACGCGCAGTCCAACCCGCCCGCGAGCGATTCGAACGTGTCTGCTTGCCCCGCAGCCACCACACTCGACGAATTGACGAAAGCGCTCGATGAGGCGGTGAGCGGCCCGGGCAACAGAGATCGTACCTGCCTCCGTGACCTGCTGCTTCCCGGCGCTCGCCTGACGCCCCTTCTGAAGGCGTCAGAAAAAGTGGCTCCGCGCCACCTGACCGTGGATGAGTGGATCAAGGCGGTGGCCAAACGGGGCAGCCAGGAAATGTATGAGCGGCAGGTGAAGGTCACCAAGGAAGAGTACGGCCACATGGCCGCGCTCTGGTCGGAGTACGAGATCCGCCCTACCCCGGATGGCAAGGCCTCGCAGCACGGAGTGAACAGTATTCAGGCTATATACGACGGTTCCCGCTGGAAGGTGCTCGCCGTGCTCTGGGAGACGGAAGCTACTGCGGGCGCTGCGGCGGCGGACAAGCCATGAGCACCATGACAGAGAGCCTGGTGACGATCGAGGCCATCAGCGCGGCGGCGGCGCGCATCGCGGGCATTGCCATCAAGACACCGCTGGTGCGGGCGCCGTTCAAGGGCGTAAGCGGCCCGGGGACGTCGCGGGACGTTTGGCTGAAGGCGGAGAGCCTGCAGCCCATCGGCAGCTTCAAGCTGCGGGGCGCGGCCAACAAGATTCTGCAGCTAAAGCCGGAGGAACTCCGGCGTGGCGTGATCACCTACTCGAGCGGCAACCATGCCCAAGGGGTCGCGTATGCGGCGCGGTCCGTAGGAGCCAAAGCGGTGATCGTCATGCCGTCCAATGCTCCCGCCATCAAGCGCGCAGCCACGCTGGCCCTGGGCGCGGAAATCGTCGATGTGGGCATGGCTTCGAGCGAACGGCTGGAAGTGGCCGAGCAATTGGTGCGCGAACACGGCTATGTCGTGATCCCGCCTTACGACGATGAGCAGATCATCGCCGGCCAGGCGACGTGCGGGCTTGAGATTGTGGAGAAGCTGCCGGATGTGGACCTGGTGCTTTCGCCAGTCTCGGGTGGCGGCTTGCTGAGCGGCACCGCGACCGCCGTAAAGCTTCTGCAGCCCAAGGCCAGGGTGTTTGGCGTTGAGCCGGAGTTGGCGGGTGATACGGCGGAAAGCTTCCGGACGGGGAAAATTGTGACCTGGCCGGCGGAGCTGACCAGCCGGACTATCGCCGACGGATTGCGGACCCAGAGCATTGGGGTGCGCAACTTCGCGCATATCCAGGCGTACGTAGATGGCATCATCACCGTTACGGAAGCCGAGATTCGCGCTGCCATGCGCGCTATCGTGGCCACCGTGCGCCTGGTGCCCGAGCCCAGCGGAGCGGTGACCACGGCGGCGCTGCTTTTTCATGCCGCGGAACTGCCGCCGTTTCGCAAAGCGGTGGCGCTGGTGAGCGGCGGAAATGTCGATCCGAAGATGCTGGCCGATGTGCTGACCGAGAGCGCCTGAGGCAAAACCAGGGAGGGCGCGGCCGCTTGAGCTTCCTCCAAAGACGCCGCTCACTATCCCCGTCGACTTGCCACGGCGGCTTGGGGTACGGTAACTCTGGTTTTGCGATCGCGTCTATCGCAGTATGATGCCGTTGATGATCAGCCGCGTATTTTCTCTCCGTTCTATTGCTTTCTGTGCCCTGCTGCTAAGCATGCTTCCCGCTCTCGGTGAGCAGAAACCGAAGAAGGACAATCTGCAAAAGCCGCTGGCCGGCCCGACGGCCACCGCGCTGCGCGTGACGTGGCTCTACATCGCGCCTGACCAGGGCGCGCAGAAAGTGGACCGGGTTCAGCCGGGCCGCGAGATGGTCATCGCGGAAAAGAGCGGCCCCTGGATTCGCGTCTATGCCAACACCGACGTGCAGGAAGTGAGCGAAAAGGACGCGCCGCTCATTGGGGCGCCGCAGGATGCTCCGCCTCCCATCTCGGGCTGGATGGAGGCGCGCGGCATAGTGGTCGAAACCACACCCAACGGCGACCTGGTGTTGATGGGCGAGGCGGCCAACGAGGAAGCGCTGGCCAGCGATCCCCGGGGACCGGCGCATGCGGCCCAGATCGCACGCCTGTTATATCGCAGGGTGGCCGAAATGTATCCTGACTCGCCCCAGGCGCCCGAAGGAGCCTGGCGGGCCGCCGACATCCTGTGGCAGATTCAGAAGGCCGATGTTTCCACTCGCCCTTCCGCCCGCGAAAAAGAGGCATACATGCGCGAACAGATGGACGAGGATGAGATGAAGAAAATCCTCAAGTTTTATCCTCGCACGCGGCAGGCGGCGATGGCGGCCTACGAACTCATCGACAACAAGCTCTGCGGCGACTGGCAGGGTCAGACGAAATGCCCGGAGAAGGAGTCGGATTATTACGAAAAGTATGCGGCCGAGTATCCGGATGGCCCGCGTACCGCGCAGGCGCTTTACCAGGCCGTGTATCGGCAGGCGGTACTCGTGGACATGTTCAATGCCGACGAGAACGAGAAGAAGGCCGAAAACGCCAAGGGCCATGTCCATGAGCTTGCCGCGCGCATGAAAGACAAGTTCGCGCAGTCGGACTATACGGAACGGGCGCTGGCGGTCGCCTTCAAAATCGACCAGGGCATTCCGGTTTACGGGATCGATCGGCAATAAGTGGGCACTTAGTGACTGCGGTCAGGCCACGAAGCCGTGCATCCAGGACGCATCCAAACTCTTTCAAACGTTTTGTCGATACATCTTGGTTCATAAATCCTTCCCGGCACGGGGCTATATCATCGATAGAGGCTCTCGCCCACTTGATCGCGAGCTAATGCGAAGCGGAAATCGCCACAGGCGCATTCCGGAGGCTTTTTGAATTCCTATCTTCAGTCTGTCATTCTGGGTATTGTCGAGGGGCTGACCGAATTTCTGCCGGTCAGTTCCACCGCGC
>DASXGD010000116.1:0-20164 GCA_036489245.1 Occallatibacter sp.
GCAGCCAATGAAAGCGCCAGGAGCGAAAACACCATGAGGAGCCAGAGGTCGAAATTGCGCAGCGACCCCGCACCAGACAACATCGAATCCATCGTCTTGACGCCATAGACGGGAACGTTCTGACTCACCTTTGCCACGGCCGCGTTGATCGAATTGAGAAGCTCCGCCTGGGCCATGCGGCTGCGAATGGCGATTCCCATGTTGGCCTCGACCAGCGACCGCGTACTTTCTGGAACCTGGCTATACGGGTAGTATGCGGTCGGCTCGATGTCCACATCGGCGCCCCAGTGGCGAACATCGGCGGCCACTCCGACCACGACGCACCACGAGCTACCCGTGACCTTCGGTTTCAGCCGCTTCCCAACGGCGTTCTCACCCGGCCAGTAATTTGCGCGCCAGGCTCCCACTGACGATCGCGACCGGGGGAGAACTGGCCGTATCCCGTGGATCGAAGCCGCGCCCCTGAAGGCGCCAGAATGAGCACCCGGATTCGTGCCCTGTTTCGATTATTTACGGCGGGCGTTGAGAGCTTCGAGTTTCTGTTTCAGCTGTTCGAGCTTCTGGCCCGCTTCGCCGAGCTTGCCCTCGGCGGTGAGGCGCTGGTAGTCGTTCAGGTCTCTCGCGGCGCCTGCGATCAATGCATCCATATCTGCGGCTGCATTGGCAGGGCCGGCGGCAGAGCCTACGGCCGACCCCGCGCGCGCCTGCTCGGGCGCAGCTGGTTCAGCGCTGAGCGACGAAGCCGCGCCGCCAAACAGCGCGCGCAATGCGGCTTCGAAGGTCGACCCATAGGCCAGCTTGTCCTGTAGCGCCAGCACCACCAGGCGCAGCTCCGGCATAGGGCTGCGCTCCGCCTGCAGGTAGATGGGCTCGGCATAAATAAGGGCCTTGCCGCAGGGAATCACCAGCAGCGTTCCGCGGCGCACGTGCGAGCCCTGCTGGTTCCAGAGCGTCAACTGGCCGGAGAGCTGGGCGTTCTGGTCGATGCGCGCCTCGATCTGCAGCGGCCCGTCGACCAGCCGCGTTTTGGGGAAGTTGTACACCAGCGCGGTGCCATAATTGGCGCCATCGCTGCGCCCCGCGATCCAGCCGATCAAGTTGTTGCGATTGGACGGAGTGAAGGGGAGGATCCCGGCGAATTCGATCGCGGCCTCGCCCGGCAGCTTCATCAGCACGTAATTTGGCTCCATGGGTAGCGCCGCCTGCTCGCCCGGCTGTTTCATGCCCACTTCCGAGGCCACCGTCCACAAGTCCTCGCGGTTGTAGAAGACGGTGGGATCGGTCATGTGGTAAAGCCCATAAACCGCGGCCTGCATTTTGAGCAGCAGTTCGGGGTAGCGCACGTGGCGGCGCAGGTCCGCCGGCATCGCGGCGGCATCGCGAAACAGCGAAGGAAAGATGGACCGATACGCGGCAAGTATGGGATCGGCAGGGTCGAAAACGTAGAAGGTGACCGCCCCGTTGTATGCGTCGATCGCCACCTTGACGCTGTTGCGCACGTAGTTGATCTCGCGGTCGCCGAGCGTGTAGTGGGTGGCGTAGGGATAGGTTTCGGAAGTCGTGAAGGCATCGAGCATCCAGGTCAGGCGGCCGTCGTCGCCGATCACGATATAGGGGTCCGAATCGAAGGTAAGAAATGGAGCCAGCGCCTGGACGCGATCGTGAAGGGTGCGCCGCATCAGCACGACGCTGTTGGCATCGATGTCGTCGCTGAAGGGCACCTTACCCAGGTCACCGCGGTCAAAGGCGATCAGGATGCGGCGCAGGAATCCGCCCATGCGGATGCCGCCCGTGCCTTCATACGACGTGAGACTGTTGGTCTCGCCCTGCGGATAGTTGAATTCCTTCTGATGGGTCCTGACATACACGTCGGTATCGGTGAGTTGTCCGAAGTAGATTTCAGGGCGCTTGACCGACAGGCCCGGGATCGTGCTCTGGATGGGCATGTTGCTCAGCCAGAGCGTGGGCAGCCCTTCCGTGGTGAACCCGTTGACGGGGTTCATTGTGATCCCGTACCCGTGCGTGTAGATCAGCTTCTCGTTGATCCAGTTGCGGCTGCTTTCAGGCAGTTTCTCCACACTGATTTCGCGGGCGGCGAGCATCACCTGGCGCGTCTTGCCGTCGACCTGGTAGCGATCGATGTCGATGTCCGGGAAGTCGTAGTAGGTGCGGATCTCCTGGATCTGGCGGAGGGTGTCCTGCAGCGCATGCCAGTCCCAGAGGCGGATGTTCTCGAGAGTGTCCCGGTTGTGATCGGCGTCGGCGGCCTCGAGGCTGGTTTCGGCGGGGAACTCCTGCTGGGTGACGCGGTCGAGGGCGTAGGCCTGGCGGGTGAAGCTGATATTCCACGCGATATAGGGCCGCTCGCGCACCAGCTGGTTGGGCTTGACAATGAACCCTGCCACGTACCACGCGACAATCTGAACCAGGAAGAAGCAAGCCACGGCGGGCACGGGCGCAAGCACCAGCCAGCGCACCCGCGGAGGGGTCACGAGGTTGACGGCGGCGATGGCCGCCCCCAGGATGAGGGCGACGCAGACGGCCAGCATCCCGCCGATGGTGACATGGGCGTCGGTATAGGTGACGCCGCCGAAGACGGTGTGATCCTCCAGAAGCAGTTCGAGGCGCCCGATATAGACGCGCAGGCCCACGACGAGCAAAAGGAAGGCCAGGGCGACGGAAAGACCGCGCCAGGGCAAGGTGGAGGCGCCGTCGAAGCGGCGCTCGACCAGGTGGGCTCCGCCGGCCACGAGCAGGAAGAACACAGCAATGATTGAGAACAGGATGGCCAGCATCAGCAGCCAGCCGGAGAGGGATTGCCACACCGGCAACGAGAAGAGGTAGAAGCCGAGAGGGCGGCCGAAGATAGGGTCGGCGGGACCGGCGGCGGGTTGGGGTTGGAACCAGTACAGGGCAAATTTCGGCCAGTCGGTCATCATCGTGGCTGCCGTTGCAAGGGCGACCAGAAGGGCGCCCGCCAGCGCCGCGACGTGCAAGACGCCTTCAACAGGCAGCTGGAATGTGCGTGTGCCGATCACGAAGGTCGTGGCGCTGCGCAGGTCCGGCCGGCTGAGGCGCATCAGGATCCGAAACCAGCCGTAAAGCAGGAGGAATGTGGCCGCGAAGAAGATGGCAAAGACCGACCACTGAAGGGTGAGGGTCTTCCAGAAAACGGCGCTGTAGCCGAGGGAACCAAACCAAAGGGCGTCGACATACCAGGAAACCGCACTGCGGCCGCCCAGGACAATGAGGGCGAGGAGCACAAGCAGAAGAAGGAAAAGGCGGCGGCCGCGGGGGTGTCTGGCCCTCGTCTGCGGCATCAGGATCGTGTTGTCAATCACGGGCGCACAGCTTTCACCAGCGTTGCGGACTGGAGGTTGAGGCAGAGGCCATTGTACCGCGCTGCCCCGCCGCCGCCGCGCCCGGCCCCTTCGTTATCCGCTTTTAGGCTGCTATACTTGCGTCCTCTCTGGTTTTGGAGCAAACCTTGCAATTTCACGCATTCGATGCAAGTTACGTCGACAATCTCCGCGCCGGCGACTACGCCACGCAGGACCATTTCGTGCGTTACTTCACCGAGTTGCTGCATCTCAAGCTCCGCTCCCGGCTGCGTTCGCCTCAAGCCATCGAGGACGTGCGCCAGGAGACGTTCGCGCGAGTGTTTGCGTCTCTGCAGAAGGGGGGCGCGATTCGCCAGCCCGACCGTCTGGGGGCCTTTGTGAATACGGTCTGCAACAACGTGCTCTTTGAGCACTACCGTTCATCGTCCCGGAGCGATTCGCTGGACGACGAGGGCGCGCCCGAACTGCCGGCGACGGGCCTGGACGCGCTGGGACACGTGGCGGCCCAGCAGCTCCAGACCAAGGTGGCGGAGATCCTGAAAGACATGCCGGCGCGGGACCGTTCGCTGATCAAGGCCGTGTTTCTGGATGAGGAGGACCGGGACGAGGTGTGCCGGAAGTTCGGGGTGGACCGGGAATACCTGCGCGTTTTGCTTTTCCGGGCCAAACAGGATTTCAAGACGGAATACCTGAAACGGATAGGTGCCGGAGTGACCGCGAAGAAGGCTTGAAACGCCTGAGGTTCTCTGTCCACTATCTTTCAGTTGGGCCATGCAGGGGGTAAGACAATGAACCACGACGAAGCGGTGCAAGAGTTGGCGACGGAGCGGTACCTCCTCGACGAACTATCACCCGAGCTCCGGGAAGCCTTTGAAGAACATATGTTTGACTGCCAGGAATGCGCTTTCGACGTACGCGCTGGAAATGTTTTCCTGACCGAAGCGAAGGTCCAGTTGCCGGCAATTACGGCATCGGACGCCGTAGCTGAGTCGCGCGCCGAGGTGAACCCAAAGGCGAGCCCGGCACCGCGGCAAGCAAAAAAATCCTGGTGGTCGTTCCTTACCACGCCGGCCTTTGCCGTACCCGCGTTCGCGATGTTGCTGGGGGTGATTGCCTTCCAGAATGTTTCCACCATTCCGGCGCTGCGTTCGGCCGCCACCGAACCTCGCATGCTCCCCTGGAGTTCGCTCCACATGGGGACGCGCGGAGCCGAGCCAACCGTTGTCCAGGCCGATCGCAAACAGGGTGCCGTGATTCTCATCGATCTTCCCCTGCAACCGGCCTATACTTCCTATGCAGTCGACCTGTACGATCCGCAGGGCAAGCGAATCTGGACCCAGACCGTAACCGCGTCCAGCCAGAACGACGGCGGAACAGGGACACTCTCATTGCTCATTCCAGGTGCGGGGCTCGAGCAGGGCTCGTATGCCCTCAATCTGGCCGGCATTTCCCCCCAGGGCGCGCGGACCGAACTCGGCCGGCGTGCTCTCGATGTCCACTTTCAATGAGTAGAAGCTCGCAAGCTTCCCGAAAGAGAGTAAGCAGCGCATGTCCGAAAAAAACGGAAGGTATCACACCTACCACGCCGAGGCCGGAGTTCTGCACGCCCGTCTTCAGTTGCCTCTGGTCCAGGAAATCAAGCCTCAGGCCTTCACCAAGCTTCCCGAACGGGGCGGCTATCTGTCGCAGCATGCTCATGATTACCGGCTGGAAGGAGTGGTATCCTTCCGCTCCGCCTACACCCAGGTTGCCGGTAATCACGACGTGAAGCCCGGCCACGGATTCTCAACCGTCGCCACCTCGGTCATCGAGGACCTGAATGTCCTTGACGTTGTGACCGCTGATCGGGTGGTCGCGCAGATCTCCACCGAGCATCCCCTCGCCGGCTATGTCCCGCATATCAGCTTCCTCGGCACTCGCTTCGAGAATCTGCGCATTGCCGGGCATAAGGTTGATTTTGACCTCGATTGTGATTTCCTCGGCCCGCGCCCGGAAGACGATTCCGCCTACACCGGCAACCACGAGCTAATGAAGAAAATCGCCGCCCAGAGCAAGCATGCCGAAGGGTTCGAGGCGTTTTCAGATGACGTCTTTGACGGGTACTATCAGGACCTTGCCAAAGCGGGCGATCCGGATGTTGAGAACCCCGATTACGAGGAGTCGCTCGAATGCTCTTTGGTCAACAACGCCAGACTCGACCAGGCTGACGACTCCTACCCCGGAAAATGCTTCAATCATGTGATCGACGTTCCTAACTTCGGCAAGATTCACCTGGCGACCCTTCGCGTGAATCACAGGCAGTTCCAGAAAGGCACCGGCGTGCCCAAACAGACGACGGTGGATTTGTCGATGGTGAAGATGAAGTTGGGGTGCTTCGCCGCGGGCACGGCGGCGATGGTGGGTACGAGGACCAACGGAAGTTCACACCCGTAGCATCGATGTTATTGGATGCGCAATTGACGCCGGATACCACGGCCCGAGCCAAAAGCCGGAGACCGCGGCGTGAGATTCGGCCGAGGCATGCTGCCCGTGTGAATGCATATCTGTGTGCCATCGTTCTGCTCATTTTGATTCCCCTGCACGATGCGCATCCACCAGATCCGGCGACGGAGTTTGCGCACGCCTCCCATCTTTTTGAGAGTGGCCATCTAGCCGCCGGCCAGGAGCAGGCCGCACTGGGTTATGACCGCTTCGTCAGGACACAGCGGGAATGGGCGTTGAAATTCCTCTTGCTCGAAGCAGAGACGATGATATGGCGGGGCATGAACGAGGATGCCCTGCGCCTGCTCACGGTTCAAACTCCTGCGCCTTACACTCCGGCCGAAGCAATTCAGGCCCGCTCACTGGAGATCGTCGCACTGGCGCATCTGCAACGGTTTTCTGCGGCAGAGCAAAAACTCGGAGAGGTGCGGAGCCTGTGCGCCGGTGCGGCCCATTCCGGGTGCGGAGGCGTGCTTAGGGCAGCAGGGATACTCTCTTTTGATCGTGGAGATTTCTCAGATGCTAAAGACTCGTTCCTTCAGGCCTTGAAGTCTGCACGGTCACAACATGACCAGCTTCTGGAAACGACTGTCCTTTTGTACCTGGGCGTAGTTTCGCTCCAAAGTGAGCGATACGACGAAGCCATGGACTGGTCCAAATCCGCCTTTCAGCTTGCCGCGTCCGCGGGCGAGGAGGATCTCGCGCAGGTTGCTTCGGGTAACCTCGGCTGGGCGTATTTCAAGCTGGGAGATCGCGACCGGGCACTGCGGCTACTGACTGAGGCGGAAAAACGGACAGCAGCGCTCGGGGATGAACTGGAAGAAAACCGGTGGTTGGTTACAACTGGTTACGTCTACATGGACTCGGGCAAGGTCGAACTCGCCAGGGACGCTTATCTCCGCGCGCTCAAGCTGGCGCAGCAGATCAATAGCAAGGGCGATATAGCGGGGATTCTGATTGACCTTGCCCAAGCCGCCATCGTGTCCGGCAACCCGGACGAAGCCGATACCTACGCTGCGAAGGCATTGCCTTTGGCTCAGGAGAGCGGGAACCGTGCCGATCAGTCCGACATTCTGGCGATCCAACTGCAGGCGGCGGCTCTGCGCGGCGACGCAACGCGGGCAGAGGCTCTTCTTCACGAGGTGAAAACCTCTCCCGAGAGCCAAACATCCATGACGTGGGCTTCAGAGCATGCGCTGGCGAAGCTTTACGAGAAACAAGGCGACGCCACTGCAGCACTGAAGGCCTATCGTTCCGCCCTCCACACTTTCGAATCCGCCCGCGCCGAGATTCAGAATGAAGACTCCAGGCTTCCTTTCCTCGCCAACGCCACGCGCATCTACGACGACTACATTCATTTCCTGGTGAAGCAGGGAAGGACCGATGAGGCGCTTGCGGCCGCCGATCAGAGCCGCGCGCGAACTCTGGCGCAGGGCCTGGGCGTGGATTCGAACAAACCGTCTCTCCAACCGGCAGCGTGGCGCGGAAACGAGATCGCACAGAAGGCTGGAGCCACCGTTCTCTTCTATTGGCTTGGCGAAAGGCAATCCTATCTCTGGGGCATTACGGCGAAGAAGACCACCCTCTTCACGCTTCCCCCGCAGTCCGAAATCACTCCGCTGGTCGAACGCTACCGTAAAGCCATCCTGGGACCGAGTGTCGCCGGCAACGCCGTGCGCCAGGAAGGCGCCGATCTTTACTACATGCTGGTCGAACCCGCGGCCAGCCTGATCGGGCCCAACGTCGTGGTGGTCAGCGATGGGCCGCTCAGTCTGCTCAACTTTGAAACCCTGGTCGCGCCCGGCGCCGGATCGGGTGCAGGGCCCCACTACTGGATCGAGGATGCCAACGTCGTCTCGGCGCCGTCGCTTTATCTGCTCGCGACCCGCAAAGCATGGCACAGCACCCAGGGGAAGCTGCTGCTGCTCGGCGACGCCGTTTCGCCCAACCCGGATTATCCCGACCTCCCCATGGCGTCTGTCGAGATGCGCCAGATCGAGAAGCACTTTGGGGCGCAGTACGAGAAAGTGTTCACCCGCCAGTCGGCGACATCCGGCGCCTACCTCGAAACTCCTCTGCAACAGTACTCGTACATCCACTTCGTGGCCCACGGCGTAGCCAGCCGCACCGACCCGCTGGATTCGGCCATCATTCTTTCCCGCACCGGGGCCGCGGAGGATTCATTCAAGCTGCACGCGCGCGAAATCATTCAACACCCCATCGATGCGCGCCTCGTGACCATCTCGGCCTGCTACGGCGGCGGCACGCGGTCCTACGCGGGCGAAGGGCTGGTCGGCCTGTCCTGGGCATTCCTGCGCGCCGGAGCGCACAACGTGATTGGCGCTCTCTGGGAAGCCAGCGACGATTCCACCCCCCAGCTGATGGACAGCCTTTACCAGGGACTGGAAGACGGCATGAACCCCAGCGCCGCGCTGCGCCAGGCGAAGCTGACGCTGATGCATTCGCAGGCCAGGTTCAGCCAGCCCTTCTACTGGGCTCCATTTCAGATCTATACGGGCATGTAGCCCGGTCCACGCACCGTTCATTCCTCCGTCATCCCCGAGAGCGCCGTTCGCTACGACGGACCGAGTCGACAAAAAATGCCCCTAAATGCCGGATTTCGCACAAGTTTCGAAAGCTGAGTCGCGGCTTGATCGAAACGATCGACTTCACAGTTTCACAGTACCCGGGGGGAGGGGTACCCGTCGTCGGCTCGAGATATCGTCTGCAAGTTGCTGAAAATACTTCTGATATGGTCGCAAATTCTGGAAATGTAAACGGTCCAAAAGGGCCGTTTTGGGGCACTTTAAGCGTTCAAAACGAAACCGAATTGCTTGCGGCGCCCTGGTTCTGCCTGAGGCCGCACTTCGATCCTTCTCTCACAACTATTGTCACAAAATCGGTGGAAAGAAAATGCAATCCGCACTGCTTTTTGCCGAAATGCGAAGGCGAGGGACGGGGCCTTTGAGAAATTGCGGGTTGAAGCTCAGACAGTATCTTTTTGAACCGTTTGCAACCCGTAATGCCCAAGCCACATCACATGGTCTACGGCGAGGAAAGTCTCGCAGATTGGGTCCCATGGCAGAACTGCATTCTTCTCCCCCTCTTGAATCTGCGCTCATTCCTATCGGCGAAAGTCGTCCGGAGGTGCACGTGAACGCTGAGCGCTGGGATCAAACCAAATCGAAGAACGGCAAACAAGCAACCGCCGCCAAAGAGCCGATCGCGCCAAGTATCCGCACCGTGCTGGAGGAAGTGTTCGAGCTCCTCGAAGATTACGCCCCCCTCTGGTACACCGAAGAACACCACGATCGGATCCTGGCAGCGCTCGGCAGCAGGAACGAATAGAGCCAGCCAGCCAATCGGCGGGACCTCGGACCAAGAAGCGCAGAACCGGTGTCGAGGATTACTGCGTCGAACCGGTTTCGTCCTCCGGCAGCATCTGGTAACTCACAAACGCAAAATGGGCGCCATCGGGAGCCCAGTCGGGCACGTTATCGCTGCCCGAGCCGCCCACAATCCGCACCAGGTCGCGAATTTTCCCGTTGGCGGGGTCGAGAATCCGCAGCGTCACGTCCTTGTTCGCGGGGTGTCCGGTAACGCCTTTCCCAAACGAGAGAATCAGAATTGACTTGCCGTCTGGCGAGGGATGCGGCGTCCAGCTGCTCATCCCGTCGAAGGTGACCTGCTCGGGCCGGCTGCCGTCGGCACGCATGCGCCATATCTCCATCGCGCCGGTGCGGTCGGAGTTGAAGTAGATGTACTGGCCGTCGGGCGAGTAATCGGGGTCGTCGGAGATGCCGGTGCCGGTGGTGAGCGCGGTTTCGGCGCCGCCGTCGACCGGGATGGCATAGATATTGCCCGAGCCGTGACTCGGGCGTGTGAAATCGATGGTCTTGCCGTCCGGCGACCAGCTATGGAAGTAGGAGTCGGGGTGCTCGGTCACCATCCGCGGAGTGCCGCCAGTGGAGGGAACGATGTACACGCGGCGCCCGGGATTGGCTGGCATGGTGCACGTCATAGCCAGCCATTTGCCGTCCGGAGAAAGCCCATGGCTGCCGGTGCAGTCGGTGAGGCCGCCGATGTCGATCTGAGTTGCCATGCCGTCGGCGGCGGGAATCGTCCAAAGCCGGCCATCGCGGGTAAAGATCAGGGATTTGCCGTCGCGGCTCCAGTTGGGTGCCTCGATTCGGCTGCGCTCGGTCAAGACGACCATGGCGGCGCGCGCGTTGTTGTCGATGGCGATGGTCTGGAGGCTGCTGTAGAGCGCAAGCTTAGCGGGCGCGGCGGGCGGCGCAAGAGGCTTCAAATCGAGGTTGGCGAAGGTAGCCCTTTCGACCGCGTCCTTATTGTGCGCGCACACACCGATGCCGGCATAGAAGGGCTCGTCGAGATGCAGCTTGATGGAAGCGCCGGCCTGGTGCAGCGGTTCGCCGTGCATGCTGATAAAAAGCGTCAGGGTATCGCCGCGCTTTTCCAGGCGAATTGTCTTCGGTGCGCCAATGTTGAATTCGATGCCCTGGGTTGTGTCGCCCCTGGTACGGCGGTACTGGAGCGCCGTCTCTCCGTTGCCGTGCACGGCCGCATCGGCATAAAGGGAATCGGGATCGAGCGTCTGGCGAAACATCAGCAGCGCCTTGCGATGTGGGCTGGCGCCGGAGGGTGTCTGCGGGAACTCGATGTCGGCCGTAAGCGAGAGATCTCCGGAGGTCTTCTTCCACACAAAATGGAAAGCGTCGACGGTGGACCAGAGATTGGCGCCTGCGGAATCGATGGTGTAGATGCGGCTTGCGGGATCGTAGGCCAGTTTGCCCGCGGGCGTCACATTGCCCACGTCCGCCTGGTCTGTGAACACGCCGAGAGAGGCTGACGGAGCCTGCGAGCTGCCGCGCGAAGAGAGCAGGAAGACAAGAGCCACAAAGCAGAGTGACAGGCGAGCGAGCGATCTGGACATCAGGAGCACCTTTCCACAATCCTGCCGGCGTCACCCCTGAAGACACAGATTGGCAAGCCGCGCATGAACGACCCACCATATTAGCAGCGGCACGCCATTCGTTTATTCTGGGACCACCCTATGAATCGACGGCCCGCTGTCTCCTTCCTGGCTGCCATTCTCGCCGGCGCACAACTTCTTTCCCCGCACGTTTTCTCCCAGGACGGCACGCTGAATGTCCTCGCATGGCGCGGCGAGCAGCCCGCGCGGGCTGCGCATGGAATGGTGGTGAGCGCCCACCATCTGGCCTCCGATGCAGGATTGGAAATGCTGCGCGCGGGCGGCAACGCAGTGGATGCCGCCGTAGCCACGGCGTTGGCGCTGGCGGTGGTGCATCCCATCTCCGGCAATCTCGGGGGCGGCGGCTTCCTTTTGCTGCGCACCCACAAAGGCAAGACTACGTTCATCGACTTTCGTGAAAAGGCGCCGCTCGCAGCGACCGAGACCATGTACCAGGACGCGAAGGGCAACGTGATCGACGACTCAAGTGTCGTCGGCTATCGCTCCATTGCAACGCCCGGATCGGTGGCCGGGCTGGTGTATGCCGAGCGCAGGTATGGAGAGCTTGGCCTGAAGCGCGTCATTGCGCCGGCGATCCGGCTGGCCGCGGAAGGGTTTCAGCTCTCCGGCGAGGAAACCGATGAGATGAAGGACAAGACTCTCACGCGCTTCGCCGAGTCGAAGCGCATCTTCCAGCGGGGCGGCGATTTCTACAAGGAAGGCGAGACCTTCAGGCAGCCCGAACTGGCGCGCACGCTGGAACGCATTGCCGCCGATCCTGACGACTTCTATCACGGCGCGATGGCGCGCCAACTGGTCGAGGAGTTGAAGAAAGGTGGAGCGTTGATCACGCTTCAGGACCTCGCGCAGTATAAGGTCGTCGAGCGAAAACCGGTAATCGGCAAGTTTCACAACTACAGAATCATCAGCGCTCCGCCGCCTTCCTCGGGGGGCGTGGCGCTGGTGACCGCTCTGAACATTCTCGAGGGCTACGACCTGAAGAAACTCGAGGACCGCGGGCCGGAGGATGTGCAACTGGTCGTGGAAGCGTATCGCCGCGCCTTCATGGATCGTTCCGAATATCTCGGCGATCCGGACTACAACCACATTCCCGTTGCCCATTTGATTGCAAAGAAATATGCAGCGGCGTGGCGCACCAGCATCGTTCCACTCAAGGCAACACCGAGCGCGTCGTTACACCGTCCGGAGCGGTTTCTTCCGCCACCGCCGCAGACCCCCGGGCGTCGAGTGGACACCCCGGACACCACCCATCTGTCGGTAGTTGATGCGGAAGGCAATGCGGTGGCGATGACCACCACGATCAATAACGATTACGGATCGGGCGTGACCGCCGGCTCGCTCGGGTTCTTGCTCAACGATGAGATGGACGACTTCGCTTCCAAAGCGGGGACGCCGAACTTGTACGGGTTGATTCAAGGGCCGGGGGACGCCATCGCACCCGGAAAACGGCCGTTAAGCGCGATGACGCCGACCATCGTTCTCGAGAAGGGCAAGCTCCGCTTTGTTCTTGGTTCGCCGGGCGGGGCGCGCATTATCACCACCGTGGCCAACGTCTTTCTGTCGGCGGCCGAGGGCGGATTGAACATCCAGGAGGCGGTCGATGCGCCGCGATTTCATCATCAGTACCTGCCAGACAAGCTTTATCTCGAGCCGGGATTCTCCCCGCAGACGATCGATCAACTGCGCGGCATGGGCTACACAGTCGATGTGAAGGACGGCCACTGGTCGGAGGGAGAATGTATCGAAGTGGAGCCCAAAACCGGGCAGCTTCTGGGCGCGCAGGATCATCGCATCCACTACGGCAAGGCGGCGGGATACTGAAGATAGGGAATAGGGAATAGGGATCAGGGATCAGGGACCAGGGAAGAGTTCAACCGGTGATGAGTTCCTGGTTGCTGCTGGAAACGGGCTGAGCGCCGGCATGGCTCGATTCGGGGACGCGGCCGAGCGGTAGAAAAAGCGAAAACACAGTTCCGGAAGCGTTACGGCGGGGACTGCTCCAGACGCGAATATCGCCCCGGTGCCGCTCCACGAGTTGAGACACAACCCACAGGCCCAATCCGGTCCCCGTATCGAGCTTGGTGGTGAAAAAGGGCTCAAAGATGCGCCGAATCGTGGCGCGATCCATGCCGACGCCGGAGTCGGCGAAGGTGACGCGCATGCCGCGAGTGGTGTGATCACGCCAATCACGCGAAGGCCGCAGCTGGATCTGCAGCTTGCCCCCGCGCGGCGTGGCCTCGATGGCGTTGGAGATCAGGTTGGCAAAAATCTGCTGCGCTTCGCCGGGCATGCAGGCAATGGGCTCCTCGCCCGCAACGCGGACCTCCAGACGGACCTCGCTAACCTGCATCCGCGAACGGAACAGAACCAAAACCGAGTCCAGCACCTCCGAGAGTCGCGTGACCTGGGGTGCGCCGGCCTGGCGGTGAAACTTCAAGGTCGATTGCGTGACCAGCGACACGCGCATCAACTCCTCCAGCGCTCGCCGCGCGTGGGCCTGCGTCTCGGCCGCGGTTGAGGTGATGGTGATGAGGTAAAGGAGGTTGGCGATGGCCTCGAGCGGGTTATTGATTTCGTGCGCCACGGAGGCTGCCAGCCGGCCCGCCACAGCCAGCTTTTCGGCGCGCAGCATGGCTTCTTCGCTGTGCTTGCGGTGGGTTACGTCGGCCAGCACCCCGATGAGACGCAGGGCGCGACCCTGGGCGTCGCGGCGGCAGGTGCTGTGGGACTCAATCCAGCGTATCGAGCCATCCGGCCGCACGATGCGGAACTGCATTGAGAATTCGTTTCCGCTCTGAAGGTCTCTTGCCGTCGATTCCTTTACATCCTTCAGATCCTCGTGGTGGATGACGCTGAACCAGGCGTTCAAGCTGGGGGCGATGGAACCGGGCTCGTGACCAAGCAGGCGGTAGACTTCATCGGTCCATTCAAGCGTGCCGCGCTGTACGTCCCATGCCCAGAGGCCCATGCCATGCGCGCGCAAGGCTAACTGGAGTTCATCGTGGCGCTGGCGCAGGGCTTCGCTGGCGTTGGCGCGTTCTTCGGCCAGCCGTCGCTCGGTGTCGGCCAGGACGAGTTTCTCCTGCAAATCCCGGTTGCGCAGTTCCGAGCGCTGATCCGCGAAACGCCGTACCAGCCAGCCCAGGGTGATCGATACGCACAGGAACACAGCCATACGCATCCACTCGCTACCATTTCCGATGGCGAAGCGGAATTGGGTCCGGGTGAGAAATGCATCCACCAGGACTACGTCGGCAACGGCACAGGCAACCCCGCCTACCGTGCCGAAAAACCAGGAGCTCAGGATGACGGTCGGAAAGGCCAGCAGCAGGGGAAACGCGCGCAGGGGAGAGAGAGTGTAAGTCAGCCCAACCGCGAATCCCGCCGTGCACAGCCCCAGGGAGGCACGAACAAACCACGGCAGGCGTTCAACGGCGCTGGCGCTGGGCAACTTGATCGGCATTCAGGTAAGCTCTGGTCTCCCCAGCGCGAAGGCGCCGAAAGAACAACAGGTCAACGCCATTTTGCGCCCATGGCACAATTGCGCCAGTGAGTCAGCAACCGCACCTGGTTTCAATGCAAGAGGCGTGCAGGCCGGCCGAATTCTTCAGGGGGGAAGCCTGCTTTGAGGGTAGCATAGGTATGGAATCTGGCTTTGCCCGGAGGTAGAGAGCACCGGCGCCAGCCTCGAACCTTGAACGTCGTGCCGGGACGCAACACTCTACAGTTCAGTCGACTGGCTCCTTGCCAATGCCCCCGCCTTGGCGATGAAGTCGTCCAGGGGCTGCGAGCCCTGGTCGCCTTTCCCGCGCGTACGCACGCTGACCGATCCAGCTGCTTCTTCCTTGTCCCCAAAAACCAGAATGTATGGCGTCTTCTGGTTGGCGAAGTCACGAATCTTGGCGTTCATCTTTTCGTTGCGGGCGTCGGTTTCAACGCGGAAGCCTGCCTCCGTCAGCCTTTGCTCAAGGTGCTGAGCATAAGCGAGGTGCTTCTCGCTGATCGGCACAAGGCCGATCTGGACGGGAGCCAGCCAAAGAGGGAAGGCGCCGGCATAGTGCTCGATGAGGATCCCGAAGAATCTCTCCAACGAGCCGAAGAGCGCGCGATGGACCATGACTGGCTGGTGGCGCGCTCCGTCTTCTCCGACGTATTCGAGTTCGAAACGCGCGGGCAGATTGAAGTCGACCTGTACGGTCGAGAGCTGCCAGAGGCGGCCAAGGACATCGACGAGCTTGATGTCGATCTTGGGACCATAGAAGGCGGCCTCGCCAGGGATGGTTGTGTACTTGATGCCCTTGCGATCGAGCGCGTGCTGCAGTCCGCTGATGGCGATTGCCCAGTTTTCGTCGGTGCCTGTGTAGTGAGCGCGGTCGTTCGGATCCCACGTCGAAAGCTCAACTTTGAATTCGTTGAAGCCAAAGGTGCGCAGAGCAGCTTCGGCAAAGTCGACGCAGGCTACGACCTCATCCTCAATCTGGCCGGGGGTGCAGAAGATGTGGGCGTCATCCTGCGTAAAGCCGCGCACGCGCAACAGGCCATGCATCGTTCCGGAGCGCTCGTAGCGATAAACATTGCCCAACTCGGCATAGCGCTGGGGCAAATCGCGATAGCTTTTCGGGGAGTTGCGGTAGATGAGAATATGGCCGGGGCAGTTCATCGGCTTGAGGCGATATTCGGCGTCATCCAGCTCCATCGGGGTATACATATTGCCGGCGTAGAAACCTTCGTGGCCACTGACCCTCCACAGGTCGCGGCGCATCACATGCGGCGTGTTGACCAGCAGATAGCCGCGGCGCAGGCACTCGTTCTTCATCCAGTCTTCCATCACCTTGCGCACCATCGCGCCCTTGGGGTGCCAGAAGACGAGGCCGGCTCCGGCGAGTTCCTGGATGCTGAACAGGTCGAGTTGCTTGCCCAGCAGACGGTGGTCGCGGCGGGCGGCCTCCTCAAGCCGTGCGAAATGCTCGTCCAGGTCTTTCTTGCTAAAAAACGCGGTGCCGTAAATGCGCTGCAGCTGCGGATTCTTCTCGTCGCCAAGCCAATAGGCGCCGGCGAGGTTGGTGATCTTGATCGCCTTGACGCGGCCCGTCGAGGGCACGTGCGGCCCGCGGCAGAAGTCGACAAACGTGCCGTTGCGGTAGAAGCTTACCTCGGAGCCCGGTTCGGTGAAGCGAGTCACGAAATGGGTCTTCATGAAGTCGCCGTCTTTCTCGAATTCGGCGAGTGCTTTTTCCCGCGGCTCGTATTCGCGCACGAACTTCTCATCGCGCGCCACGACCTGGGCCATCTTCGCCTCGATGGCGGCGAGGTCTTCTTCGGTGAACGGCTTTTCGCGATAGAAGTCGTAGAAAAAACCGACGTCGGTGGCGGGGCCATGGCCGAGCTTGGTTTCGGGAAACAGCTCCAGCACAGCGGTAGCCAGCACGTGCGCGGCGGAGTGGCGCACCACCTTGAGAGCCTCGGGATCCTTTTCGGTCACCAGTTCCAGGCGCGTGTCTTGGGCCAGAGGGGTGGAGAGATCGACCAGGCGGGGCGCTGCGCTGTTTTCCTCCGCATACATGGACGCTTCGGAGGAGTGTCCCTCCGCCGGCTTGGCGTCGGACGGCGAGTTCCCATTGGCAGCCACTGGAGTGAGGCGCGCAACCACGGCCGCCGCCGCCAATCGCGGCGAAATAGAGTGGGCGATCTCAAGCGGCGTCGTGCCCGTTGGAACCTCTTTAATAGCCCCATCGGGCAGGTGGACGGCAATCGAATTCGAGCTCATGATCTTGTTCCAATCGGGAGAGCCAGTCAAAACAGTATGGCATCCGGCGACATTTCAGGATAACCTGTGGCACCGGAACATCTTCGCCTTGAACGACGTAACTACCCTCGATAGGCAACACAGCCTGCGCGGCATCTTCCATTTTCAAAACCCGGCATCTTCCCGTATCCCCAAATCTGAAAAGAGGTAGATATGATTCAGCGTTTGCTCGGAATTACGCTGGTCCTTTCGCTTTGCGCTTTCGCTACGACAGCGCTGCCGGCTCAACCCGCCATTCAGCCCACCGCGGACATCACCCGGGTTCCTCCCTCGGCCCAGCCCTCGGCTCACTTTGACGCGGATGCGGCCACGGAGGCCTACATGGCGATGATGCCCCCCGCGGCCATCGCCCGTTCGAATGCCTATTTCGAAGGCGGCTACTGGCTCATCCTCTGGGATTTTGTCTACGGAGCCGTGATCTCATTGCTGCTGCTGAACCTGCGCTGGTCGGCGCGCATGCGCGATCTGGCCGTCCGGCTTTCCCGGTTCCGTTTTGTGCAGACCATCATCTACTGGGTCGAATACGACATTGTCACACTGGTCCTGGGATTTCCGCTCGCCTGGTATGAAGGCCTCTTCCGCGAACAGAAGTATGGCCTGGCCACGCAGACGTTCGGACCGTGGATGGGTGACCAGATGAAGGCGTTTCTGGTTTCGCTTGTTTTGGGCGCCATCGCGCTGCCCATCCTGTTCGCCATCGTCCGCCGGTTTCCCCGCACCTGGTGGCTCGGCGGCTCAATGGCCGGGATCGCACTCACCATCGTGCTGGTGGCCATCGGTCCGGTCTTTCTTCAGCCTATTTTTAACAAGATCACGCGGCTGGATGACCCCAGGGTAACGACGCCCATTCTGCGCATGGCCCACGCCAACGGTATTCCCGCCAACGATGTGTATGAGATCGACGCCAGCCGCCAGACCACGCGCATGAGCGCCAACGTGAGCGGTTTCGCCGGCACCATGCGCATTACCCTGAATGACAACCTTCTCCGCAGAGGTTCGCTCGAAGAGATCCAAGCCGTCATGGGCCACGAGATGGGACACTACGTCCTTCACCACATTCTCTGGGGCATTTTCTTTATCTCCGTTGTTATTGTCATCTCCATGGCCTGGCTATCGTGGAGCGTTCAATGGTCGATTCGCCGCTGGGGCACAAAGTGGGGGGTACAGGATGTGGGTGATCCGGCCGTGTTGCCTCTGGCCGTGCTGCTGATTTCGATTTTGTTCTTCGTGCTGACCCCGGTGCTGAACACGCAAACCCGCCTGCAGGAGAAAGAGGCCGATATGTTCGGTCTGAATGCCTCCCGGCAGCCCGATGGCTTTGCCCAGGCGGCCATTCACCTCGGTGAATACCGCAAGATGCACCCCGGCCAGCTGGAAGAGTGGATATTCTTCGACCATCCCAGCGGTTACGACCGCATCCATTCCGCGATGGTATGGAAAGGCCAGAACCTGGACTTATTTGCGAAACCGGCCGTGGATCCTGCTGGAGGAACTGGCGGCAAGCCCGGCAACTGACGATAAACAGTCTCGTCGACGAAACGGTGGCGGGGTTCCGGTCACGATGGGGTAAGTGGCCGGCTCCCCTTCGGGATATGTCGTGGATCGAATGCGAGCTCATCCCGGCGGGAGCACGGCTTGTTGCTCTTGCTCAACGACTCGGAGCTTTGCTCTTTGATAAAAGAGTTGTTCATAACACCAGAGTGGGATCGGCGGATGCCCCCTACGGTTCCAGGCTGCCCTGGATTGGGAATGTCCAGTCGTGCTTGAACGGAGCTACTGTTCCTACATCGCAGCCAGAAGATCGGACCGGAGCAGATTCAAGGGACAGGAAAGAAGGGCCGGTAAGATGCAAGTACTTTGCAAGAGCAGCGGTGAACAAGTGGAAACATGCTGCAGTGTATGCGGCCAGGGATTTGCACTTTACTGGGAACGGCAGTCGAAAGCGGAACGGACCAGGGTGTTGCGGGAGATTGAGAAGACGCTGCGCGGCCATCACTATAACCAGGCCGGCCCGGAGGCTCATCCCACCCGGGGATTTCTGGTTCCGGACTGGAAGGGTCCGGTGACTTTTTCCGGCGCGGCAATCCTTGGTAATGCACCCAGCTGGGCACTTTAACGGATCTTACCGATATGTGAAGTACGCGGCGCAGGATCAAAATTTGCGAAAGTCGGAGATAAACGACCCGAGCAACCGGATTTCAACGCAAGAAACAAGTGACGCGCGAGCAGATCACAAAATTAGCAGTTCACGATTGACGGGACCCTGCGGCACGACGCCTCTGCCGGAGAATTAGTAGAAAACGGTCCCTTGAGTTCGTATCCTTGGTTCTCTACGTAGCGATAAGCACGAGTTGGAACCGTTTCAACCTGTTACGACGTTCCGATGCTGGCTGGCGATTACACCCTTGAGGTCATCGCCGCCAGCATCAAGTTTTTGGATTTCGCTCTTCGAACGCCGTCCTGTGACCGTCCTATCAAAGAACGATGCCCTTTTGGTATTACATTCCCGTACCTGCCTTGGCGGATCCCGGGGCTCAGGGTGTTCGGTTGCTCGAGTGGCTGGTGCGCGACGGCGAGGAGTTCCACCCGGGAACCCGGCTTGCAATTGCAGAAACCGAAGGCCGCCTCTTCGCGGTGCTGGCGAACGGTAATGGATTCGTGCGGAAAAGGCTATCTTCAGTTGGATCAGAGTTGGAACCCGGAACTCCCATTGCAACGGCCGATGCTGATGGTGAAAATATCCCGTACGACAGGCCGTGCTCAATTGCAGAGTGGATCAATCCCTTTGATGGGACAGGTATATAGGGCGCAGACACAGACGGGGATTGGACCTTTCGATCCAATCCCCGTCTGGTTGCTCGATTCTGCCGGAATCCGGCCTAAAGGAAGTTTACAGCGGCTGAACGTCCGCAGCCTGCCATCCCTTGGGGCCCTTCACCACGTTGAACTGCACGGCTTGGCCTTCTTGCAAGCTCTTGAACCCGCTTGAGTTAATTGCAGAGTAGTGCACGAAGACATCTTCACCGTTCTGGCGCGAGATAAAGCCGAAGCCCTTCGCGTCATTGAACCACTTCACAGTACCTTGTTCCATTTTGATCGTGTTTCCTGGATTGAATTGCGCTGGATGAATCGGAGCGACCACTGGCAGAATCTTGCTTGGTTGGGCGAGCTACTGCACACGCCCGGTTCGACTCTAACGCTACCCCAAGTGTAACATTCCTCTCAAAGTTTTCCAGCCGCAATCGCGGGTAGTGGGTAGATCGGCTGGCCTTGGGTGACGGCGATAGCGATGAAAATAAGCGGCTTATGGAAACAGGTTTGGCTGCGCCAGGGTGGAGGGTCGTTATGGCCGAAGATCTTGTCCCCGACCTGCTGAGACGCGCCACGGAAGAGTTGAAACGCGAGTTTGGCACGCTGCCCCGGTTTGAACCGGCGCGCACGAGCGATGGCGACGCCGGTGCGATGGCGGCGGTGCTCAAAGAGACCGCGCAGCGGCTGGGGGACAATTATCACTACTTTCAC
>DASXGD010000133.1:0-10356 GCA_036489245.1 Occallatibacter sp.
TCGGATAGTTCGCCCTCGATCATGGCGCCGATTTCCTCCCGCAGCGTCTCCGCAACGCGATCCTGGTGATGCTTTCGCCCTCTGTGCTCCGGCATGGCGGCTTCTTCTCCCTCGGGTAAACCATTCAGGATATCAGAGGGGTCGGGCAGATTCCCGCACCCTGGATCGGAATCAGACAGGCGCTGTTGGGGACCGATCGTGTCTCATATTCGCTGTCGGCGGATTGAAAGTCCTTGGCAGTTCGCAAAGAACGCATCGCGGCGTAGACTTTCGTTTCGGAGCAAGGAAATGAGAAGGCCTTTGGCCGATTGGAGTTGGATTGCACCGGCGGTGGTGTGGCTCGCCGCGGTGGGCGCCTCGGGTGCCGACAAGCCGGGCTTTTTGAGCCACTACAAAGGCATGCCCTATGAAGACAGCCGCTACCACGATGGCGCGCAGAAGATTCCTGGCAAGGTGTATTGCGCCTACTACGACCTCGGCGGCGAAGGTGTGGCGTATCACGACTCCGACGCGAAGAACAACGGCAGCGGCGCGCTCAATCCCGCCAATGGAACCTACCTGAATGAGTTCCGCATGGGCGAAGGCGTGGACACGTCGTATACCAAAGTCAAGCTGGATCCACAGATCGACGACAATCCTTACCAGAAGGTGCAGCCGCCTGCGAACCTGTTGTACGTCGGCTGGACGGAGCCGGGGGAGTGGTTCAATCTGACCGTCGATTCGGCCGTGAGCGGCGACTATGCGGCCGATCTTCTTTACACATCGAATCGCGGCGGAACGATCTCCCTGGACGTGAACGGGGAGCCGGCCACCGCCGCGCTCCCGATCGAATCGACGTTCAACGCCGCCGATCCCGTGGCGTGGCGGCAGTGGCATCACTGGAACATCGCGCCTGGTCTTGTGAAGCTTCACCTGCCGGCGGGCAAGAGCGTGATCACCGTGCACATTCTGACGGCGGGGAACATGAACCTGGCTGTTTTCGATTTCAAGCGCGTGCAATGAGCGGTCCTGACGCCAATCGCCGAAAGGAATTCAGTCGCGTGTGTTCCGGTGCCGGGTTTAACATTCGCATGTTCCAAGGGACCCGAAAGGAGACACGCATGAAGTTCGGTCGATTCACATCCACGCTGCTGGCGCTGACCGCCCTGGTGGTTCTTGCCAACGTCCCGACGTTGACGGGCCAGTCCATCCCGGGGGGCGGCAGTATTCCGTCCACGTCTTCAGTCACGGGCAAGTTGCTCGACATTAACTCCGCCAGTGCGAGCCAGCTGAAGTCCCTTCCGGGCATTGGAGACGCCTACGCGCAAAAGATCATCGGGGGCCGCCCCTACGCGAACAAGGCACAATTGAAGAGCAACAATATTATTCCGGCCAGCGTGTATGACAAGATAGCCGGCCTGATCGTTGCGAAACAGCCGCCCAAGACAAAGTAAGAGGCGGGACTGTTGACAAATTGAAACTGTCCCTCACGGGCTGAAGCGTCTGGGGGAGAACGAACATCTGCGGCGACAAAGTTGATCCACAATGGGGGGAGACCATCAGCGGGAGACCGGTTTGATAAAAAAACAGCAAGTTAGCGCCACTGCGCGGCGTAGCAAGTCAGCAAGTCAGCCTGAGATCTAGTTCTCGCGCAGGCACTCAAGCCCGTGCTCGTTTGGGGCTTTGCGGCACGGATGAATCCATGCCCTTTCAAAGCTGATGGTTTGTCAACAACCTGTAAGGAACGCGAGCGCCGGGTTGACTTTTTATTTACACATAACTAAATTATGCCTATGTCTGATATGCCTAAATCAGGAATGCCTCCCGGCGCGCTGCCGATGCTGATCCTGCGCGTGCTTCATTCGGGGTCTCTGCACGGCTACGCGATCGCCCAGCGTATCCACGTGCTTTCGAGCGAAGTGCTGGCGGTAGAGGAAGGGCTGCTTTATCCCACCCTGCAGAAGATGCTGGTGAAGGGGTGGGTGACGTCGGAGTGGGGCACATCGGAGACCGGGCGCAAGGTTCGCTTCTATCGCCTGACTCCGGACGGCCGCAAGCAGTTGAAAGCTGAACTCTCAGGCTACGACCGGGTCACGCAGGCCATCCAGGATGTACTGCGCACCGCATAGAGGAGCCGACGCCGATCGGCAGGACACGTTACAAGAACCAGGAGAAGCGCCATGGCCGAGCTGTTCCGCCGCATCCGGTACCTGATCTTTCGCCGCCGCCTGGAGGCGGAGCTCGCGAACGATATGGAGTTTCATCGCGAGATGGCCGAACGCGCGGGGCGCCGCAATTTCGGCAACGAACTGCGCATGCGTGAACAGGCTCGGGAAGCGTGGGGCTGGACGTGGCTCGATCGCCTTGGCCAGGATATTCGCTACGCCGGGCGGATGCTGAGGCGCACTCCGGGCTTCACGTTGATGGCGGTGCTGGTGCTGGCGATCGGGATCGGGGTGAATGTGTCGGCGTTCAGCCTGTTTGACATGGTGGCGCTGAAGCCGCTGCCGGTGCGCGATCCGGAGGCGATCGTGCGGCTGGAGCGGCGCTCGCCCGACGCCTACACCAGCGAAATGGCATATCCTTCGTTCCTTTTCTACCGCGAGCATGCGAAGACGCTGGCCGCCGCCATCGCCGTACTTGGCGTGCCGCCCATGCAGGTCGACGAAGACCTCGAAGGCGCCAAGACTTCGTACGTTACGCCCAACTACTTTTCAGAACTGGGAACACCGGCGGCGTACGGCCGATTGTTTGATCCATCGCGAGAGGCCGCCTCCGACGCGGCGCCCGTCGTCGTTGTGAGCTACGGATTCTGGCAGAGGCGCTTCGGCGGAGACCCGTCGGTGATCGGGCGAACCATTCACCTGAGCAGGAAACCGGTGACCATCATCGGCGTCACGCCCTACGCATTCGCGAGCCTGGGCGGGCAGCATCCCGACCTGTGGCTGCCGATCGCGCAACAACCCTATTTCATCGACGGGAGCCATCTTCTCACCGACTTTACTAATTCGAGTGTTCGCATGTGGGGCAGGCTGGCGCCGGGCGTGACCGCCCATGCGGCCGAACAGGAGCTGAAGGCACTGACGGGCGAGCTGCGCCGGGAGCATCCCGAGGCGGTGTGGGATGGCGAGTATATCCAGAGTTCGCCGGGCGGGCATCTGCAGGTGATGCAGCCGGAGATGTACCGCGTGGCGGTCATGGTGAGCATCCTCACCGTGTTGATCCTGGCCGTGGCTTGCTCCAACCTGGGAGCGCTGCTGCTGGCGCGTGCGGTGACGCGCGAACACGAGATCGGGATACGGGTGGCTATCGGCGCCGGCCGGGTACGCATCTTCAGACAATTGTGCACGGAGAGCCTGTTGCTGGCCATGCTGGGCGCGGCTGCAGGCCTGGGGCTGGGATACGCTGTGTTGCAGGTGACGCTTCGTGTGACCGATGCGCCGAAGTGGCTGAGCGCCGCACCCGATTGGCGCATTCTGCTTTTTACACTCACCACGACGCTGATCGCAGCGATTTTCTTTGGGCTGGCTCCGGCGCTGCAGATCGCACGGCAAAAGCAGCACAAGACCCTGGCCCGGCAGATACTGATTGGCGCGCAAGTGGCGGCAAGCGGCGTACTGCTGATTGTCGCCGGGCTACTGGTGCGCGCCACCCAACACGCGCTGTTTACCGATCCGGGATTCGGATACGAGCAATTGCTCTCCATCGATCCCCAGCTTGGGCAACACGGTTACGCGGCCCCGGCAGCCCGCGAGTATCTCACCCAGCTCGAGAGCCGGTTGATGGCGGCGCCGGGGGTTCGCTCCGTGTCCCTGGTCAAGCTGCCGCCCATGGGGCACGTGGTTTCATACGAAGACCAGGAGATCGATGGACGCCACGTGCGGCTCTATCCCAATTGGGTTGCGCCCGGCTTGTTCGAGACCATGCAGATTCCGATCGTGGCGGGACGGACATTTTATCCCGGAGAGCGGAACGCGGTGATCGTGAGCGCATCGTTCGCGCGGCAGCAGTGGCCGGGACAAAACCCGCTTAACCAGAGAGTGGGGGGCGGCAAGCAAAAAGACATTGTGGTGGGCGTGGCGGGAGACGCGCACATGAATGCGCTGAGCGAGGATGATGCGGTGGAGCAGTACTGGCCGGCGCAGGCGGAGGATCTGCCGTCCATGGTGGTGATGGTGAGGACGGCCGGTTCCGCGGACCAGGCGGCCACCGCAGCGAGGTCGATCAGCGAGGCCCTCGATCCGCGGCTATTCCCGGAAATTCGGCCGTTGAAGCTTCTCTACAAGGACAACGTGTCGACCATCGAACGGGTCGCGGCCGTGGTTAGCCTTATCGGAATGGTGGCGGTGTCGCTTGCGGGAGTGGGCATGGTGGGGCTGGTGGGGTTCACGGTTTCGCAGCGGACGAAGGAAATCGCAATCCGCATGGCGCTGGGGGCGCGGGGAGGGCGTGTGCTGGGCGCGATCCTGCGGCAGTTCGCGTGGCCCGTCGGCGTCGGGCTGGTGGCGGGAACGGCAGCGGCCGCAGGATTATCGAAGGTCCTGCGTTTTGCGCTTTACGGAGTGAGCAATTTCGACCCGGCCGGTTATGCTGGCGCCATTGGTGTGCTGATAGCAATTGTGGCCGCCGCGGCCTTGTTGCCGGCGCGGAGAGCGCTTCGTCTCGATATTGCGAGGGCGCTGCACCACGAATAAATGCGGGATTGCGTTATCGGGTTTCAGCTCTCGATGTACTCCCAGAAAGAGTCGGCAAGCTCGGCGCCGTGTTCGTTGAGAATGCGGCGCGCGGCGCGCTCTACTTCTTCCACCAGGCCATGGAGGTAATCGCGCGAGCGGGAGAGCGCGACCACGCCAATGGTGGCGGACTGCCAGGTCACTGCCTCGTCTAACTCGGCTACGGAGATGTTGAAGCCCTGGCGCAGCTGGTCTTTGAGCGAACGCACAACCTGACGCCGGTCTTTGAGCGATTGGGCGTGCTCGATGCGGATTTCGAGGGTGAGCTGGGCGACGGGCATGGCTTACCTGGCGGAATGCATGCACAAGTGTAAGCCTGACGGTGGCTATGTCTCGATGTTTTTTCCTGGACTCGCGGCCGCCGGGACGCCTTCGCACACCGAGCTCCGACGGAGAGAGCTAACCCATTTTTAGGTGTCGCAGAGTTGTGGCGAACAGCAGCGATAGTCCTCCCAGCGATTGGTACTGGAGCGTCCGGTTCTGGTCAGTCTGATTTCGTACGGTCGAGGCGGACTCCTTCCGATAGCAGCGTGGCACTGCTGTAAACTCGGTAAGCCACTGTTCTTGACCGGTTTCTCGAAAGACTGCTCAATGAGACACTTCCTCGCGATCCTCACGATATTCAACGTGCTGATTCCCTTGCGATCGCAGGCCGAGATCATCGACTATCACCAACATCTGTTCAGTCCGGAAGCAGGCGCCAGATCCTCTCCCGGACCGAAAGGCATCGATGCGAGCGAGCTAGTTGGGCAACTCGACGCGGCCGGAATCCGGCGGGCCGTTGTACTCTCGGTCGCGTATACCTTCTCCAATCCAAACAAAGCACGTGTTCCCGATGAATACGCACGCGTCATTGCAGAGAACGATTGGACCAGCGCCCAGGTTGCAAAATACCCTGAGCGATTAATTGGGTTTTGCAGCGTCAATCCGCTGAGGCCCTATGCCATCAAGGAAATCGCACGCTGCGCGAAGAACCCAAACCTGCGCACTGGACTCAAGCTGCACTTCGGCAATTCTGACGTGGATGTCGATAATCCCGAAGATCTAGCCCGAGTGCGCCGGGTGTTTCGCGCTGCCAATCGGCACCACATGGCAATCACAGTACACTTGCACGCGAACATCGATCACCATCGCCCTTATGGAGCAAAAGAGGCTCACGTTTTCCTGGAACAACTCCTGCCCGAGGCTCCGGATGTGACAGTTCAGATCGCACATCTTGCCGGGGGCGGCGGCTATGATGACCCAGCAATCGACGAAGCTCTGTCGGTATTTGTGGAAGCGATCGAGAGAAAGGATCCGAGGATGAAGAATGTTTACTTTGATGTCAGCGGTATAGCAATCTCCGGCATGTGGGAGGACAAAGCGAGCCTGATTGTCAAACGGATTCGCCAGATTGGCACACAGAGGGTTCTGTACGGAAGCGATGCGGCCACTCCGGGTAACTTGCCCAAGGAGGCATTGCAAAGATGGCATCAATTGCCACTGACGCAAGAAGAGTTTGGTCTGATCGAGAACAACGTTGCGCCCTACGTCACAAGTTGGGTCAGGCCCGCAATGGCGCACTGATGGAACGTTGCCCCAAGCCTTCGCATTCGCATCGCGATCATTTCGCTCCAGGATGACAGCGCTTTTGGAGACAACTCAGGCCACGGTCTAAATTAGTCGGAGAACTGCGCCAGTTGTTCGGGCGCCGGCGGCGGAGTGAAGAGGCTGACCGCGATCATGGCGACTAGCGCCACCGCAAGAGCGGGAAAGATGGCGTCGCGATCGGCGAGAATTTTGGGGAAGAATCCTTTCATGCCAGGAGCATCCCAGGCCAGGGTGACTACAGTTCCGCCGGCGATGGCCGCCACCGCGCCCCACGCGGTTACGCGCCTGGAATAGAACGCGGCCAGCACCACCGGGGTGAGCGCCGCGGAATAGATAGTGTAAGCCCAGAGCATTTTTTGCAGGATGCTCTCGGCGTACACCGCCTGGTACAACGCCCAAACCCCGAGCAGCACTACGGCCAGACGCGACACGATCAGCACGCGCTTGTTGGATGCGCCGGGCATCATGTAGCGGACAAACACGTCATTGATGAGATTGGTGGCAGGGGAGAAGAGATAGTTCGATGCGGTGGAGATGACTTTGGCGAAGACCGCGCCGAGCAGCACCGCACCGAGGACCGCGGGCAGGCCGTGTCGCGCCGTGTAGGGGATGATCTCGCGGGGGTGAAGCGCAACCTCGCCAGTGGGGTAGAGCGCGCGCCCGAAGACGGCGATGGCCACGATGAGGGTTTCAAGGACAACTGTACCGACGATCCAGCCGACGACGGAGTTGCGCGCGTCCTTCTCGCTCTTTGCGGAAAAGAATTTCTGATACATCACCTGGTTTCCAAGCATGAGCAGCATGGTGGGCACCAGGAACTCGAGTCCGCGCACGATGCCGGTTCCCACGGACAGCTCAACCCCGCCCGGGCCGAGGCGGTAATTGCCGAGCGGCTCGAAATACTGCGCAGGCAGGGATGCATGCAATCCGCTCCAGCCGCCGGCCTGGTGCAGCAGCCAGGGGGCGGCGATGATGCAGATGACAGTGACGAGGCTGCCGATGGCCACGTCCATGTAGGCCACCGACGACATGCCCGCCAGCGCGGTGGTGAGGATGACGAAAGCGGCGATGATGAAAGTGCCGAGTTCCGACGTGACCGTGTCAGGGAAGATGAGGTGCAGCACGTCGCCGCCGCCCTTGAACTGATAACTGGTGATTCCGATGTAGGCGAAGAGAATGGCGAAGGTGCCCAGAACGCGCGCGGTCTGGTTATAGCGGGCTTCGAGCAGATCGGGAAGCGTGATCTGGGCAAACTTGCGGGCGCGCGGGGCGATGAAATAGATGAGCAGCAGCCCCAGCCATCCGCCGGCGGGCTGCCAGAGGGCGGCAAACCCGTTCTTGTAGGCGTTCTCCGCCCCGGCAAACAGAGAGCCGGCGCCGATCCAGGAGGTGAGCAGCGTGAGCACCAGCACCACGGCCGGCAGCGAGCGGCCTGCGACGAGGTAATCGGCCTTGGTCTTGACCTGCGAGGTGCGGTAGATGGCGACCGCCAACAACGCGATGACAATAATCGCCAGGACAACTACGTAGAGTTGGGACATCCGGTGCACCTCGAACGATTCGAGTGGTTCTGGAGCAGTGTACCGGATTGAGGATGCGGCGATTTTGTGCTGGGGCGAGGGTTGGTTCGAGCCTGCGGTGATGTCGCCGGATGCGAATTACGGGTCGCTGATCGCGGTTCGAAGTGCGGCCGGCGTCGATCGGTGAGCTCGCTGATTGGCGCGAAGACAGGCGCAGATCCTCGGCGGCGTTCGATACCTCAGGGGCTAAAGCCCCCCTTTATTTGGGGCAGAGGAGATGTCAGGGCTGAAGCCCTGACCTACCAGCCCTGACCTACCAGCCCTGACCTACCAGCCCTGACCTGCCAGCCCTGACCCTACCAGCCCTGGCCTACCAGCCCTGGCCTACCGCCCGGACGACAGCAACGCGGACCTGCGGGGATCATTCAAAAAAATCTTGCCTTGAACTCTTCGTGGCGTCGCTGTGCTTCCTGCATGAGCTGATCGAAGCCGGGTTCGTGGCGAATGCCATCGAGCAGCGGGTCGCGCAGAAAGTAGGGGTAGCAGAAAAAGCCGCCTTCGATGGAGTGCTGTAACATGTGAAGCCCGGCGGCCTTGTCTCCCAATACCGCGTATGCCTGGGCCAGCTTGTAGACGAGTTCGGAGTCAGTTACACCGCTGTCCTGGATTCGTTGCTGCGTCTTGCGCAGAAGGGCCAGTCCCTGGGCATTCTGGTGGCCCATGGCGAACCACAACGCTTTGCCCACCTGGGCGGGCAACAAGGTGGAATCCATATCGTACGCGCGTTCGAAGTCTTCCTGGGCCTGGTGCCACTGCTTCTGGTGGTATTCTCCGAAGCCACGATAGAAGAGAACATAGACGGAATTGTTGGATGGAAGGCTTTGCAGGAACTTGTCGTATTGGCCGAGGTAGAGGTAGGCGTTCATAGCGGAACTGTTGATCTTGACCTGCTTGTCGAATCCGCGGGCGCGCTCGCCCTCGGCGACGGACTGGTCGAGCATGCCTCCAAAGCGATACGCATAGCCGAGCTCCCAGTGGGCTTCCGCGTTATTAGGATTCGCCTCGAGGGCGGCGCGCAAAAGGGGGACGGCCTGCTCGACCCGGCCGGTATCGGTCATCAGGTTGCCCATATAAATGCGGGGCTCAGCCAAGGATGGGCTAAGGGCGATGGCGCGTTCAAATGCGTCCTGGGCTTTTTGATAGAGATCGCGGGCGCCGCCGTGGAGGGAGGCCTGGGTTTCCTCTGAGCGGCCGAGGGCGGCCCATGCGGGCGCGTAGTTGGGCTGGATGGCGGTGGACTTTTCGAGGATGGAGATGGCGGCGGCGAAGTCGTTCACGGAATAGAAGTCCACTCCGCGCAGATAGTATTCATATGCCTGTGCATCGATGGGCGCGTCTGACTTGAGATGGTCGGCCTCGGCGGGGGAGAGATTCAGCTCCAGCCCGTTCACAATTTCCTGGGTGACGCGATCCTGGACGGTGAGGAGCTTGTCGTAATTCAAATCGAGCGTATCCTGCCAGACGATTCGATTGGCCTTGATATCGACGAGCTGGGTGCTGATCCGCAGTTCGTCTCCATCCTTGACATAGCTGCCGGTGAGCAGGGTGTCGACCTGCAAGTCGGCTCCGGCCTTGCGTGGATCGACGGCCTGGTTGCGGTACTTGTCCACAGCCGAAGAAGGACGCACGCTGAGGGCGTTGACATAGGCGAGCTTGGTTGTAAGCGCGTCGGCGAGCGAAAACCCCAGGAAGTCCGTGGCCGGGTCGGGCTTGAGATTTTGAAAAGGAAGAATCGCCAAGGTGCGTAGTTGGGCGCGCGGCGGGCCGGCGGCGGGTTTTCGCAGCAAGTAAAAGGCGCCCGCAACCGCGGCCGCGAGAACCACCAATGCCAAGAGCACGCGGAACGGAGAGAGGAACGCGGCCGTGCGGCTCCGAAGCGTGCCGGGTCTTTCGCCTTCCTGTGGCAGAGCGGGGATTCGCTGTCTTCCTGAACTGCTGGACACACGAGACGCGGAGTCTTCGTGCGCTCGAAACTCAATATCTCTTTTGAGCTTGAGCAGATCGCGGGAGAACTCGGCGATGGTCTGATAGCGCGCCGCGCGATCCTTGCACATGGCCTTGCCGAGAATGGATTGGAGTTGGGGATAGACATTGGGCGCCGGTCCCTCAAGCGGGGGCGGGTCACTCTTTAGAATCTCGGCGATCAGATCGCTGGTGGTTTCGCCCTGGAATGGTTCTCTGCCGGCGAGCATTTCGTAGAGCACGGCGCCGAGCGAATAAATGTCGGTGCGGCGGTCGATGGTGATGCCGCGAGCCTGCTCCGGCGACATGTATTTCAGAGTCCCCATGACCAGCCCGGCGAGGGTCAAGGCTGAGGCTCCGGCCGGACCGGACACATGGTTTTCGGCCAGCTTGGCAATCCCGAAATCAAGGAGCTTTACCAGCCCGTCGGGACGGATGATGATGTTTTCAGGCTTGATGTCGCGATGAATGATGCCGGCCTCGTGGGCGACGCAGAGAGCGCCGGCGACCTG
>DASXGD010000156.1:0-6220 GCA_036489245.1 Occallatibacter sp.
GCTTAGGGGGTGAAGTTTGCTCTACAGCAACGACCCTTCCGGCTGTCCTTGCTGAAATACATTGACTGGCAAAAGCAGCGTATCTGACCGGAAACCAACGATCAGGACCCCTGTCTCCAGCCCGACTTCCAGACCGTCGGATTCCATGGAAACCAGCCGAACGCTCGGAAGCGAAGTCGCGTCTATTGTGCGTTGACACTGATACCCTTGCATCAAGTAAGAGGAAAACCGTCGGCGTGCCGATGGTGAACCGGGGAGAGCATGGCAGAGTTTGTCGTCAAGCTGGCCGATGAGCGCGGCCGAGTCATGGAGCAGGTGCAGACCGCCTCGACGGCGGAAGAGTTGCGCGTCCGCTTTGCCCATGCCGGCTATCACGTCTTCTCGGTGAAGGCCCGCGGCGGACTGCCGGGCATCTCCCGGCGCAAGGTCAAGCTGGAACCTTTTCTGATTTTCAATCAGCAGTTCCTTACCCTCATCCGGGCCGGACTGCCTATCCTTGGTTCTCTCCAAATGCTTGGCAAGACCCAGAAAAGCGCGCACTTCGCCGCCCAACTGGAAGATGTGGCCACTCGCGTCAAAACGGGCGAGGCCCTCTCGGCCGCCTTTGAGGCGCAGAGCGGGATCCCGGTGATGTATACCACCACCCTGCTGGCCGGGGAACGGTCCGGCAACCTGCAGGAGGTGATGGAGCGGTACGTCAATTTTCAGCGTGTCTCGCTCACCTTCCGCAAGAAGCTGATCTCCTCGCTGATCTACCCCGGGGTGCTGCTCACGCTGGTTTCAGCGCTGATGGTCTTCATGTTCACCGTGGTGGTGCCGCAGTTTGCCAAGCTCTATGACCAGCTCGGCAACAAGCTGCCGGGCATCACCCTCGATCTGCTGGCCTTCGGCACGTTCATGCAGCACAACATACTGTGGCTGGGGCTGGGCTTCCTGATCACTGCCGTCTTTGCCTGGCGGTTTGCCAGCACCGACAAGGGACGCGATGTCGTGGATGGCATCCGGATCCGGATGCCGATCGCGGGCAAAATCTGGGTCAAGTACCAGGTGGCACAGTTTGCGCGCACCCTTTCCACGCTGCTGACGGGCGGCCTGCCGCTGGTGCCGTCGCTTGAAACGGCGGCGCGCTCGATCGCGTCGCGAAGGGTTTCGAAGGCGGTCATGGAGTCGATCGAGACGGTGCGCGAAGGCAAGAGCCTGGCCGAGTCGCTCGGCAAGACGGGAGTCTTTCCGACCCTGGCTACGGAAATGATCGCCGTCGGCGAACAAACCGGGGCCCTGCCGGCAATGCTCAATTCGGTCTCTGAGTTCTTTGAAGAAGACGTGGCCACGGCACTTACCGCCGCCCTCGCACTGATCGAACCGGCCATTCTCATCATCATGGGAATCGTGGTTGTGTTCATCCTTATCTCGCTCTACCTGCCCATCTTCTCGCTGGGGTCGGGCACCTCAGTCACGGGGTAACCATATATGGCTGATTCCACATTGATCGCAACGCCGCTGCCTGCCGGGCAAGACGAACGGGCCCATGCGGAAATGCTCGCCACGCGCTATCGCGCCGAGTTCGTCGACCTTAAAAACTTCAAGATCCAGCACGACCTGTTGCGTACGGTTCCTGTCGAGCTGATGTTCCGGTACAACTTCGTGCCCCTCGAGCAGCGGGCCGATGCGCTGGTGATCGCGGTCTCCGATCCTTCCCAGCTGATGGTGCTGGACGAAATCGCGGGACTGCTCAGCCATCGCATCATTGCCCGGGTGGCCACGCTCTCGCAGATCACCGACCTGCTGAAAAAGACGGAGCAGTCGCAGCGCGTTCTGGACGAGGCCAGCGAAGGCCTCACCTTCGATGTGCTGACGGGCGACGACAACTCCGACGAGAACATCTCCATCGAGAAGCTCACGCGTGAAGAAGACATCAGCCCCATCATCCGGCTGGTCGATACCACCATCTTCACCGCTCTCGAACGGCGCGCCTCCGACATTCATATCGAGACCAACGACGATTCGGTGGTGGTGAAGTACCGTATCGACGGCGTGCTGCAGATGGCGCTGGCGCCGATCGCGCGCGAGCACCATTCCACCATCCTGAGCCGTATCAAGATCATGTCGGAGCTCGATATTGCCGAGCGCCGCGTGCCCCAGGACGGACGCTTCCGGGTGCGCTACAAGGGCCGCCTGATCGACTTCCGCGTCTCCATCATGCCCACCGTTCATGGCGAAAACGCCGTGCTCCGCGTACTCGACAAAGAGTCGATGAGCGAGAAGTTCCGCAATCTCACCCTCGACGTGGTGGGCTTTGCCGAACAGGATCTGCGCCGCTTCCGCCGTTACATCCGCGAGCCTTATGGAATGGTGCTGGTCACCGGCCCGACCGGTTCCGGCAAGACCACGACCCTGTACGCGGCACTGAACGAAATCAAGAGCGAAGAAGACAAGATCATCACCATCGAGGATCCGGTCGAGTACCAGATTCGCGGTATCACCCAGATTCCCGTCAATGAGAAAAAAGGATTGACCTTCGCGCGCGGACTTCGGTCTATCCTGCGCCATGACCCGGACAAGATCCTGGTGGGCGAAATCCGCGACCAGGAGACCGCCCAGATCGCCATCAACTCGGCACTCACCGGGCACCTGGTATTCACGACCGTCCACGCCAACAACGTGGTCGATGTGCTGGGACGCTTCCTGAACATGGGCGTCGAGGCCTACAACTTTGTCTCCGCTCTGAACTGTATTCTGGCGCAGCGGCTTGTCCGCACCATCTGCGACTATTGCGCCCGCACCGTTCACTACGATGAGGAGACGCTGCATGTCTCCGGACTTGATCTTGCCGAATGGCGCGAATTCGGCTTCCGCGAGGGCGCGGGGTGCATCGAATGCGGAGGCACGTGGTACCGCGGCCGTACCGCTATTCACGAATTGCTCGACCTCACCGATCCGGTTCGCGAATTGATCCTGGAAAAGAAGCCCACCTCGGAAATCCGCAAGCTGGCGCAGAAAGAAGGCATGAGCTTCCTGCGCGAATCCGCCATCGACCGCGTGAAGCGCGGCCTGACCACTTTGAAAGAAATCAACAAGGTCACCTTCATCGAGGCCTCGAGATAGCGCCTATGCCAAGCAAAACCAAATCCGTTTCCAGTCCGGGCGGCCGTCCTCAGACCGCGGTGGAGCTTGCGCCCGAGGGTGCGCTGGCGGCCACCATTCCCGCCCCGGGCGAGTCCCCGGTGTATGCCTTCGCGGCGCTCAGCCCCGGGGCTCTTATCCCGGGAGTGGCGGAAGCCAACATCCGCTCCCAGGAGTCCGTCGTGGACGCCATTCGCAAGGCTCTGGAAGAGACTTCTCCCAAGAGCCGGGCGGTGACCCTGGTCGTTCCCGACACCGCGGTCCGGGTCTTCGTGCTGGACTTCGATTCTCTTCCCCCGAAAGCTGCCGAAGCTGTGCCGGTGCTGCGCTTCCGGCTGCGGAAGATGGTGCCCTTCGATGTGGAACCGGCAGCCCTCAGCTACCAGATCCTGGTGCAGAACGAAACCACCGTCAAGGTGCTCGCAACCGTGATGCCGGGGCCGATCCTGGCCGAATACGAAGCAGCGGTGCGGGCCGCCGGCTACGAGCCCGGAGCGGTGCTGCCCTCGAGCCTCGCCTCGCTGGCCTCGCTCGATTCTCTCGAACCCATCCTCGCCGCGAACCTGAGCAGCCAGGCGCTGACCACCTCGATTACCAGCGGCCAGGATCTGCATCTGTTTCGCACCGTGGAGCTGCCCGAAGAACCGGCAGCACGCGTGGCCGAAGTCCAGCGCAGCATTGCCGTTGCCGCCGCCTACTACGAGGACAAGCTGGTGGCCCGTCCGCGGCAACTGCACTATGCCGGTATTGCGAAGGCGGAACAGTTTGCCCGCCTGGTCGGCGACCCCGACCTGGCGGTGGTCGATATGGTTCCAACCACGGGCCTGGGCGCAACCACGCCTCTTGGTCCTTTGAGCCTGGCCGGCATTGCCGGCGCCCTGGCGGGAGCGTAAGACATGCGTATCACGATTAATCTCGCCACTCGCCCCTTTGCGGATCTTGGTCCAATCCTCAAGCGCCTGCGCACGGCCATGATCGTATTTGCGGTGCTCTCAGTATTGCTGGGAGTGGGGCTTTACCTTCTGCACCACAAGGCGGAACAGGCGCGCGCCCGCAACCACTCGCTCGATGGAGACATCGCACACATTACCCATGAGCGCCAGGGCTACGAGGCATTGATGCGCCGGCCTGAAAACGCGCTGGTCCTGAACGAATCAGCATTTCTCAACCAGCTGTTCGACGAGAAGGCCTTCTCGTGGACGCTGGCGATGGAGGACCTGGAGACGGTTCTTCCCAGAGGCGTGCAGGTTACGACGCTCGAACCCCTCCGGGACAAGGAAGGGCGCATCACGCTGCGTCTCCGCGTGGTCGGCCCGCGCAACGCCGACGTCGGGCTCCTGCAGAACCTCGAACGCTCCAAGTTCTTCCTCCACCCGACCATCGTTGGGGAGAGTTTAGAGAACAACGGGGGTCCCGGAGAGAAGCTGGAACCGGTAAGCGAGTCGAACAAAGTGAATTTCGACCTGCTCGCCGAGTACAACGCGGAAGCGCTGGCGGTGCCGCCTCCCGCACCCGAAAAGACTGAAGAAGTTCCAAAGGCGGCTCCCCAATCACCCGCGACCGGCGCACCACATAGTGCGGCCGGTCCGGGCACGGCAGGAGTCCATCCCGCCGGGCCGGGAGCGGGGCCAGGACTGCGCCGCCCGCCCATGGCGGGCGTTTCTCAGCCTCCGGCCGGCGCTCCCCAGTCTCCGGCAGCTCTTCGCCAATCGGGTGTCCGCCGTTATCCCACTGCTCCCCAACCCAACGCGGCGCCCAAGCCCAATCCAGGAGGACCGCAATGAGCGATACCAAGACCATTTCGTGGCGCGAACGGATGGCCTCCCCGCTCACGTGGCACGTTGCGGGCGCGGGCGTCCTGCTGATCATCCTGGTGGTGCTGGCGACCAGGTTCGCCCTCGATTGGGCGGCCATCAGCTCCAGTTCCGCTGACGCCCTTTCCGGAAAACAGGTGGAACTGAAAGCCCTCGATATGGAAACCGCGCCCTTGCGCGGGCTGGACAAGCGAGTGACCGAGTCGCGCGACCAGATCAAGCAGTTCTACACCGATCGCATTCCCGGCTACTTTTCGTCGTATGCTTCGCGCATCGGCGAACTGCAGGTGAAGTCGGGCGTTCGGATGTCGCGCCTTCAATACACGCAGGGGAAACCCGGCCCGGAGCTGACAGAAATCTTTCTCGACGCCAGCATCACCGGGGACTACCCGCAGATCATGCACTTTGTGAACTCGCTGGAGCGCGACAAGACCTTTTTCGTGGTCCGCCAGATGTCTCTGACCGGCCAGCAGGGCGGACTCGTGAACCTGCGCCTCCAGGTTTCCACCTGGCTGCAGAATGCGGCAGCCGCGGCCAGCGGCCTGCCCCAGGCCACTCCCACCACCCAGCCCAAGGCTGCTGAGCCTGGCGGCGCCGCACCGGAGGGGGAATAACCATGAATCTGGGAACGGAAAACAAGCGCCAGGTCTACATCGTGATCGGGTTGTTCGGTTTCATCCTCCTCTACGGCGGATACCAGGTCTACCGGATGTTCGGCGGCTCCTCTGCGACCCCGACACCGTCGCCGGCCGTGGTTCGACTCGCCAGCGCGCCAGGCACCGGTTCCGCGGCGACCGGCCCGGACGCACAGAAGCTCTCCAACAATGGCCTGGATCCAACGCTTCACCTTGAGAGGCTGGCGTTGAATGAATCGGTGGAGTATTCGGGAACCGGGCGAAATATCTTTTCCGCGGAGTCGGAACCCGTGAAAATCGAGGAACCGGTCGCAGATCCTCGCCCTGTAGTCGAAGTGCCCCAGGGCCCTCCGCCTCCGCCCAAGCCTCCGGCCATCGAATTGAAGTATTTCGGTTACGCTCAGTCGAAGGACAAGTCGATCAAAGCCTTCCTGGTTCGGGGCGACGACATCTTCATGGCCAAGGTGGGGGAGATCGTCGATCATCGCTACAAGGTTGGAGCCATCGCGCCGGGCAGCGTTCAGATCACCGACCTGGCCTACAACAACACGCAGACCATGCCGCTGACGGCCCAGGCCACAGCAGCGCAGCAGTAGCAAAGAAGTGCACTGGACAGAATCTTGCGTTGAGCGGCAAACGTACACCGCT
>DASXGD010000159.1:0-4598 GCA_036489245.1 Occallatibacter sp.
GGCTCCGCGTCCGCCGCTTTTTCCGGTGGAAGTGGCAGCTCTGGCCGGTGCCGAGGACGGTGCATCCGTGCGGCGAGACTGAGTGCTCTCAACCCGCTTCGAACTGCGTGCTCGCGCGCGCCACGCCTGGGCGCGTGGCCATGGCGATCCGGACCGTTTCACACGCGGCCGCCAATTCTGCTCCCGTCAATTCACCGCGCGGCGCCCGCACCCGCGCCCTGCCCACACCGAGTTCCTGCTGCACCAGCTTGATCAGCTGAACGAATTTGGGCACCGTGTCCATGCGCAACAGGGGGAGAAACCAGCGGTAGAGCTCGGATGCAGCCTGCGCCTTGCCCGCGCGTGCCCATTCGAAAAGGTCCACACTCTCGCGGGGCAGCGCATTGACCAGACCCGCGATCCATCCCACTGCGCCCGCCGCAATGCCTTCGACAATGGCGTCGTCCACCCCGACAAAGATTGCCAGTCTCTCGCCCACGAGCGCGCGGATGGCGGTCACCCGGCGCACGTCGGTTGAGGATTCTTTCACCGCCTGCAGGTTGTGGAACTCCGCCGCCAGTTCCTGGATCTGCTCCGGAGTAAAGTCCGTGCCATACGCGACCGGATTGTTGTAGAGCATCGCCGGCAGCACCGTGGCCTCGAGCACCGCGGCCACATGCGCCTTCATTTCCGCCCAATCACCCTGATACACATACGGGGGCAGAATCATGAGCCCGTTGGCGCCGCGCTCTTCGGCTCGCTGGGCCAGCGCGACTGCCTCGTCGGTCGACAGCGCCGAAATGGCCGCCACCACCGGCAGCTTGCCCTCGACCGAGCTCACCAGCGTTTCAATGATGGCGAGTTTTTCATCCATGCGCAGCGTTGCCGCTTCGCCGAGCGAACCGAGTGCCACCAGTCCGCTGACTCCGTTTTCGATTTGCCATCGCGCATGGTGCGCCACAAATTCGTGATCGACCTGCAAGTCCTCATCGAATGCCGTGGTCAGTGCCGGCATGACTCCAGTCCACTTCATGTTTTTCCTCGTTTTTGGAGAGTTGTTCGGTTGCCGTCGATCGCGCAAAGCGTGATGGAAGATACGGTTCCGACGCGATCGCGGGTTGCTGGTTGGTGATCAGGTCTGCAAGCAGCTCTGCAGTTCCCAGAGAAGTGGTAATGCCCAGCCCCTCGTGGCCTGTCGCCAGCCATAGAGTCGGGTCGTCCGGATCGGGGCCGATCAGGGGCAGCTTGTCGGGCGTTGCGGCGCGAAATCCCGTCCATACCCGGATCGCGCTGAGCCTGGCGACCGCGGGCAGATAGACACCGGCTCGCGCAAGCATCGCGGCGAGAATGTGTTGGTCCACCTCAGTGGAGTCGGCCCCAAACTGCCGCGATGAACCGATCAGCAATTGTCCCGTTTGGCGCGGCTGCACGTTGAATGCGACCGAGTCGCTGCTCACGCTGTGGGCGCTTTTGAGATACCCCAGCTCGACCAGCTGGTGACGCACAAAGTCCGGGTAGCGATCGGTAATGACGAGGTGTCCTTTGCGCTTTCGAACCAGCAACCCGGGCCGGAGCGAAACCGATTCGGCGCCCAGGGCCAGAATCACTCGCCGGGCGCGAATCTCCGTGCCATCGTCCAGGGTCAGTATGCCGTTGGCAATAGCCCGCACGGTTTTGCCCACCCATACGCATGCGCCCTGCGCTTGCGCGCGCCGCGCCAGGTTCAGGGCGACCGTCGGAGGATAAACCACTGCGTCCTCGGGAATGAGGAGCGCGCCCGCCAATCCGTCGGCGAGATTCGGCTCGGCCTTGCGCAATTGTTCCGCGGTCAGCAATTCGCACGGAACCGAATGCGCCGTATACCACGCATGTTTCCGTTCGGCTGCCTCCATCTCCTCGTTGTCGGCGGCGATCCACAAGGTGCCGCGCTGTTCATACTCGGCGGAGGCGGGCAGTCGCGGGACCATGCGCTGCCACAGCTGTTGCGAGTAGCGCGTAAGGGCAAACTGTGCCTCGGAGTCGTCCATGACAACAATGTGGCCCATGCCCGCGGCTGTGGCGCCGCTGCCGAGCACATCGCGTTCGACCAATGCCACGCTCAGCCGGCGCTCGGCGCAGGCCAAGGCGCAGGCCGCGCCCACGATTCCGCCCCCGGCAATCGCCACATCAAACACCGGCTTGGCTGTCATGGCTCTCCTGCGGCCGTGATGCCGCCACGAAACGGGTCGCCAGGATCGAAGATCAGCGTGGACTCCGCGGTCACGTACGCCGATCCTGTAACGAACGGGGTGATCCTGTCCCCGTCGCGGCGGATATGTCCAGTGAACACGGTGCCCAGAATTCCTTCCTGCCGCCAGGGCTGCCCCGGCTCAAGTTTTCCCGCAGCCGCGAGACAAGCCATCTTCGCGCTGGTGCCCGTGCCGCACGGAGAACGGTCATAGGCCTTTCCCGGGCACAGGACAAAATTACGACCGTGATTGATTGGGTCGTGCGGCGGTCCGCAAAGTTCAATGTGGTCGATCTCCGCTCCATCGGCACCGGTGATGCCGCTCGCACTGAGCGCCTGCCGCACGCGCCACGTGAAATCCGTCAACTCTTCGACGCGCTCGAGCAGAAGGGCCCGGCGGTGGTCTTCCACCAGGAAGAACCAGTTGCCGCCCCAGGCCACATCCCCGTGAACCACGCCAAATCCGGGCACTTCGACGGGCACATGGGCGCCGTAGCGATATGCCTCCACGTTGGCAATTGTGATTAGGCCATCGGCCGCAAGCGAGACCTGCACATCGCCCACCGGAGTTTCAAGGCAGTGTTGTCCCACACCGATGCGTCCGAGGTGAGCCAGGGTCGCGGCTACGCCGATGGTGCCATGCCCGCACATGCCCAGGTAACCGGCGTTGTTGAAGAAGATCACTCCGGTTACGGCGCCGCGATTGACCGGCTCGACCAGCAGTGCGCCCACGAGCACATCCGATCCGCGCGGCTCCATAAGAATCGCCCGGCGGTACACGTCGTGCCCGGTGCGCATCCGTTCCAGCCGCTCTGCGACCGAGCCCGAACCCAGATCCGGTCCGCCTGAGATCACACAGCGCGTGGGCTCGCCCGCGGTGTGCGAGTCGATCACTGCGATGCGGCGAGGGAGATCGAGGGTCATACTCATAGGGGTGGAAATCTCGCTTCTGCTCACCGGGCCGACGCCACCGTCTTCTGCTGGGCCAGCCACTTGTGGACATGCTCCTCCAATACGTCGAGCGGCAGCGGCCCCTCTTCCAGCACGGCATCATGGAATTTTCGAATATTGAAGTGGTTTCCCAACTCCCGCCGCGCTTCTTCGCGCAGCTTGAGAATCGTCATCTGGCCCAGTTTGTAGCTGAGCGCCTGCCCTGGCCAGGCAATGTAGCGGTCCACTTCAGTGGCAATGTTCTGCGCGTCCATGGCCGTGTGCGCCGTGAAGAAGTCGATCATCTGCTGCCGCGACCAGTGCTTGTAATGCACGCCGGTGTCCACCACAAGCCGCACCGAGCGCCACATCTCGTTTTCCAGGCGGCCGTATTCGCTGTACGGATCCTGGTAAAAGCCCATTTCCTTACCCAGCCGTTCCGAATAGAAGGCCCACCCTTCGGAGTAAGCATTGTAGGAGCCATTGCGGCGAAACTCGGGAATGTCGGGCAGGCTCTCGGCGATCGAGAACTGAAGATGATGGCCCGGTATCCCTTCGTGATATGCGATCGCCTCCACGTTCAGCAGCAGCCGCTTTTCCGGCGCAAATTCGTTGACGTTGATCCGTCCTGGCCGCGACCCGTCGCCCGTTCCCGGAGAGTAGTCGGCCGGCACCGCGTCGGGCGCCCGGAACGAATCCATCACCACAACTTCCAGACGGGTCGGCGGCTGCTTGCCGAACCAGGCGGGCAGCTTCTGCTGCATCTGCTCCGCGTAGTGCTTATACAGATCGAAGACTTGTTGGCCGGACGTTCCGTAGAGCTTGCGATCGCCCCGAATGTGCTCGTTGAAACTCTTCAGATCTTTGTAGCCAAGGGAATTGGCCAGCTTCAACATCTCGGATTCGATTTCCGCCACCTGGCGCAAGCCCCTCTCGTGAATTTCGGCAGGACTCAGGCTCGTGGTGGTCTGTTCCTTCACCGCAGCCGCATAGAGCGCGTCGCCATTGGGCAGCGCCCAGATGCCGTACTCCGTGCGCCCATGCGGCGTGTATTCCTGTTTGACGAAGCGCGCGAACGCGGCGTAGGCCGGATTTACTTCCTTCTCGATCGTGGACAGAATCTGCCTTCGCAGACGCTCCTGCTCAGACGCCGGAACGGCCGCGGCGAACTTCTCCGCCGGCCGGGCATAAGGACTACGCTCCGGCGCATCATCGGCGATACCTTGGGCCTGCTCGCTGACTTTCTCAAGAAGATATTTGGGCGGCATCAGCCGGTCGCGGAGCCCGAGCTTCATTACCTCCATCGTCTGCTCCAGTGCGTGAGGAATGGCATGCAGACGGGCAATGTAGTTCTCGTAGTCTTTGACCGTGGTGAAAGGCATCGCCGAAGGGAGCGCGGCGAGGCCCAGGTGGATGCCGTTCATCTGATCGACGGGCATTTCCCAGCCTTTGAGCCGAGTAT
>DASXGD010000196.1:0-1939 GCA_036489245.1 Occallatibacter sp.
ATCGTGTCGGCCCGGCGCACGCAGATCTGTGCCGCGACTTCTTTTCTCGCGCTGTGGCGCTCGAACTCTCCTTTTTTGAAGCCGCCTATACGACCTGAGTTCTCCTGAGGACCTCGACACCGCTCAGGCGGAATAAACGACCTGGGAAATTCACGGCTGCAACAGGTTAAGCGGCCAACGTGGCGGTGGCCGCCTTCGCGGGACTGATGGTTCGAATCCGTCTCCCTCCACCGGCGAGTCTGCAACCTCTCGGTCCCTCTAGCCAAAGCGCTCGGCGGCGGAAGCGACAGGTCGAAGGGCACATGGCGCATCGTTGTCCTCTCTGCTGGCATCCGCTCCCCGTGCAAAAGCCAAAGGAGCGGACCCTAATCGGGCCAGCAGAGGCGCCGTCTAACCGAGCGAGATCATCCCGGAATAGCGGGCGAAATCATCTCGGAACACCGAGCGAGATCAAATCGGAATGCTGGGCGACATCACCGCGGATTCGCGGGCGACTTCCCCCGGAATCCGCAATTCAGGAGGAATATGCGAAATTGGCTCGCGAGATTTTGCCCAAATATGGCGCTCGGTATCTCGCTCGGAGCCAGCGCAATACGCTGCTTGAAGGCGACGGGCCGGTCCCTTGTTGTCTAGCCATTCTGCAATTCCCCAACTTGGAGGCGGTACGCCGCTGGTATGACTCGCCCGAAAACCAGTCGGCGGCAAAAGTTCGCCAAAGCGGCGCGAAGTTTCGGATCATCGCAATCGAGGGTCTGCCCGATCAGAGATAGTTTAGCAAAGCCACCGGCTGCGATGACTGCCGGCGGGCACCCGGGTATGGCTGGCGGTGTCGAGCAAATCGCCTTTGTGCCCCGGGCGGTTCTTGCCCCTCGTATATATGATATGCCTTGACGCTGGGTAATGCGAGGTCAAGGAATGCCCAATGGATCGCAAGGCCAGAAACGACCCATGCGGCGCGGACAGGCGCAAGGCTGCGCAGTTTATGGACGAAGGGGCGGACTGGTTTGAAATTTACCCGCCTTGACGGGGTAGCCGTCCGTCCTCATGGTGGTCCACATGCTTACCGCAAGGCGCATGGTCCCTACAATAGCCGGCCGATTTACGACCTGACCGAGGAAGAGGAGCGCGCCTATACTGCAGAGTTCATCACCCTAGGCAAGATTTGCGCCCGCGATTATCAAAGCACAGCACCGGACCGGCCCACCGCTTGCCATCGCCTGCGCATTCCTCCACATCTCCATCGACCGCGGCAGGAATTGCTTTTTGCCAGAAAGATAGAGCCGGTTTGTTGTACCCGGCTACGCCCACTTCCCAACGGCCCGGCCAGCGCTCGAATAAGATCTTCGCTGCGCGCGATCCGATGCCGAGTCGACGGTATTTTCGAAGAACGAAAAACTCACCGACAGAATGGTCGAGCTGCCGGTTGAGTGCCGACCATCGGTTCACCAAGGTGAAGCCCGCAAGTCGACCGTCCGCATGTGTAGTGAGCGCGAAGCGGCCTTCCTCGTGCCAATAACTATCGAGCCCATCGTAGGTGTATCGACCATCCGAGCCGACTTCACCATACGGCGATTTGATGTCCGCAAATTCGGAGAAATCATACTTATAAAGCTGGATCAAATTAGCGATGACGTGCTTCCGGCTTACAGGCACCTCGGTTAAAGTCACGAAATCGATCACGGTAATCTCCATCGATCGCACGTCGCCGCTCAAGCGCCCTGGCCCGACAGCGGGCGCCCATCCCCAATACAGCCAGGGCGACTGCCCAGAACAGGGCGCGCAATTCCCAGAGCTTGGCCTCCGCTCCTCAGCGATGCCAAGCGCTTTGCGATACAGTTCCTCGGCGGCCGCGACCGCCAGAAAAAACGCGGCCCTTGTAGGGTCCCCGTCGCCAGATTCGCGAGAGCTGTTGATCCGCCTCAAACGTTGTGGAAGACGA
>DASXGD010000236.1:0-19062 GCA_036489245.1 Occallatibacter sp.
CTGGCGTACTGGAAGAAAGCCGCGTTGCCGCCCTGCTTGGCCACGCAAACTCCATAACTGGCCGCGCGCTTGGCTTCGGGATGGATCTTTTCGAGGGGATAGTTCTGGAAGACGATGCGGGCCTTGGGGAAATCGGTGGCCAGCTTCTCCATGTTGGCCTGCGCTTCCTTGCAATGGGGGCACTGGAAGTCGGCGAATTCCACCAGCTCGAGATCCTTGGAGGCCGCACCTTTATAAGGACCTGTGGCTTTCTCCTGCAGTTCGGCGCGCATTCCGGCGTAGGGGTGCTCCCCAAAGGGCAGAATCTCGTCCGCTGCGATGATGTGCTTGCCGTCGGGAAGGACGATGAATTGCAGCGCCGAAGGCTTTTGCTTGCCGGTCTTGTCGCCGATGTAGACGACCACCTTGCTGTAGCCGTCCAACGAGGTCTTCGTGATGGCCTGCACCTGCCAGACGCGGGTGTCATCGTAGCCCCAGCTTTCCTGCAGGAAGGAGTTGACGGTGTCCTTGCTCGGCGACGAGGCATTGAAATTGGCCGGGTCGGGCTTGGGAAAGGAAGGCGGGCCAGCGGGGGCGGGCGCGGCGGGCTGCTGGGCTCCCTGGCCTTGCGCAGGCGCGGTTTGAGCGGGCGCGGGCGGAACCTGTTCCTGGGCAGCGGCGCGGACAACGGGGAACGCTAGGACAGCCAGCGAGGCAAGGCCGGCGAAGAGACGGAATTTACAGGTCAAAACAAGTTCTCCTTCTGGGACGTGTTTCGCAATCCGGATATCGCGGCCCGCGGGGTTCTCGGAACCGGGCCTGGGTGGGATATCCAGATGGCACGAGGTGAAGCATTGGGTTTTGACACACGCTGTCGCGATTGTATTCATTATCTCTCGGCGGATGCGAGAACGCCAATCCGTTGCGTTCGCGCGGAGCCAACCTGAGGATAGGGAGCCGGACGGGACCTGACCTCCCCCAACGTTATTTCGATTGAGGGCTTGCGCCTGTTTCGTGCGCAGGGTGAATCAGCTCGCAGCACTGTCCCCCGGCGTATTAAAAAAGTAAGGCACCCATTCAGACTGCGATGAGTGCCTTGGACTATACGTCTGTTTTCGTTTCTTTGGTTCGCCCACTTCTCGTTCACGCTCGCCTATTCCTCAATGGCACTTCGGAAACTTGAGCGAAGAGATCCAAGTGTCAAATGCGAACGAGCCGTCTACCGGGTAGTACTCAGTCGTGTACCAGAACGTGCAGGAATCGCTGCCATCGAGAGCCATGCTCGAGTAGTCGCCCCAACGGTTGAATGAAAAGTACTGTGAGCCCGAGCCCTGTTTGATCAGCGCCTCGGTCTCTGTGGTACCCAGAGGATCACCCGCCGTCTGGCCGGCATAGTAGATCGACGGGAAGTCTCCTGCTGCCGCACTCGATCGACTGTACCCCACGGCGATGTCTCCCATCTTGTCCATTGCGACCGAGCCCATCCAGCGATACTCGCCGTCATCCGGGGTCTGCCCCGCTTGATACAGGGACAAATTGGTGTTGCCTAGCCCCTGCGACCGAAACTCGTACCATCTCGTTGCCACACCAGTGGTGTTGAGCACGCTGTGCGCCACCAGAAAGTGCTGCGTGCCGTTCTGGTTGAAGTGCGCCAGCCGATACATCAGTCGATCACCGAGCGTGTCCAGGCAGTCGACAAGACCGGTCGTTCCCGGCGGAAACCCCCACACAAATGCAAAAAATGCTTCGGAAGCCGGATTATCCGGCTGTGGGACACATGTAACCCACGACACATCAAACGCGGGCACACTGATCGGCATGCTTCCGTTGACCCCGGCGAGGGTTGATTTCGCGGGGTTCCCGAAGTTCGGCTTGAACACGTACTCGTAGACGTGCGAGTCCCCGGGCAGGAAGTTATCGATGCTTCCCAGCAAGACCTCGCTGTTCTGGTTAGTCTCCGTGTCGTCATCGGCTGGCAGCATGTTGTCGTCGAACGCCGTGCCGTTAGAGTCATCGAAGATGCAGACTTGCGATGCCTTGCTGCTGCCTTTCAGCATATTTTTGGTGTCATAAGCGCAGACGTTCACACCGAAGCCGACGGGGCCGAAGCCGAAAATATTTTGGGTCTGGTAATAGGTGCTGCTCGTAAGGCCCCACTTCGGGTAGTCGGGGAAGCCCGGCTGTGGGAAAGTGTAACGGTAGTAACTGCCCGTCGCGTCGGCAGTCTGCGACACCGCAACGCACGTGTAGTAAGGAGGTCCGTTGAACACATTCTGGGCTGCCAGCCAGCGGTGATTCGCCTTATCCCACTGGATGATGATGTCGCCGTCGTTGTTCGTCTCGCATGGTGCGCCGAAGCCTGCCCAGAAGTTGGTACCCGGAAAAGGCCCCGCGATAAGGGCTCCGCTGGACTTGTCAAACACGGCGTAGCAGACGTTGATCCACTGCACTACCTGGGTGTCGCCCACCGCCGCGTTGGTATCGGGAGGCACGAGGTAGCCGCCGCCTGAAACATTCGGGCAGCTGATACCTTCGGGGGTGCCGTAAAAACCTCCAACCTCTCCGACACCCTCGATGCCCAGGTGGGTTGTGGCGCTGACCAGCGGGCCGGTCAACGGATGGAGGGCGCTCGCCGCGTTTGTGCCCTGGCTGAGCTTGGCACCCGTGAATTGCTGCTTTTTCTTCATCGTCGCGTGCGTTTGACGCACGACCTTCTGAGCCGGGACGGTTGTCATCAGCGTCGTTAGCGGAGGAGAAACGTCAAATTGAATTGGTTCGCTCGCTACTGCGTTGCTGAGCACCTGGGGTTGGGTTGATGTCTGAGGGGCTGCCTGAAGGCCGCTGGGGGCCGCCAGAAGCAGCGCGGCTATGGCCGCACAGGAGAAGCACAGAATTCCCTTGTTCTTCCTTTTCATGGTCCCTTCCCTTTCTGTCTTAACTGAAGCCGGAATTACCTTCCTGACTCGCTCGTAGCCTCACAATCACCAAATTTTGCGCGATGTGGATAGTAGAGGCTCTGCGAGAAATCAGTCGGGAGAAGGAACAAAAGAATTGTGTCGACCGACACAGGCGAGGATTATGCCGCCACGCCGCGCGCTGTGTCAATGTGGAAGGGCGGCCACTGATCTTCGGCATTGAGTTTCAGCGTTCGCGCCCGGTTACACCTGGACCTTGACGGCGATCGGGAAACGGCGCCCCATGCCGAAGGATTTGGACGTAACCTTCAGGACTGGCGCGGCCTGCTGGCGCTTGTATTCCGAACGCTCCACAAGGCGCACCACCTGCTTGACCAGGTCGAGGGGATATCCATGGGCATCGGCGATCTGTTCGGGGGTTTCGTACCGCTCGACGTAGGCCTCGAGAATGGGATCGAGAATTTCATAGGGTGGAAGGGAATCTGTATCCATCTGGCCGGGACGCAGCTCGGCCGAGGGCGGCTTTTCGAGGATGGGAGCGGGAATGATTTCGCGGTCGCGATTGATCCAGCGGCACACAGCATAGACGCGCGTCTTGACCAGGTCGCCGATGACGGCCAGCGCCCCCACCATGTCGCCATAGAGCGTGCAGTAGCCCACCGCCATCTCTGACTTGTTGCCGGTCGTAAGCACCAGCGCCCCGAACTTGTTGGAGAGAGCCATCAGCAGAGTGCCCCGGATGCGGGGCTGAATGTTTTCTTCGGTGATGTCTTCGGCCATGCCCGCGAAGAGGGGTTGGAGCGAATGGGTGAAGGCCTGGAAGAGTTCGCTGATCGAAATCAATTCGAAACGGATGCCGAGGTTGGCCGCAAGGTGGCGGCTGTCGTCGATGGAACCCGGCGAGGAGTAGGGGCTGGGCATGCCGATGCCCATGACGTTTTCCGGGCCGAGGGCATCGGTGGCGATGGCCGCGACGAGGGCGGAGTCGATGCCGCCGCTCAGGGCGATAATGGCCTTTTTGAACCCGCATTTGCGCACATAGTCCCGGGTTCCGACGACAAGGGCGCGGTAGGCTGCTTCCGTGTCATCGGAAGCCGGCTCGGGCAAAGTTTCGGCGTGGGGCCCGGCCTGGCAAGGATCGACGATGACAAGATCTTCTTCAAACGAGGCCGCCTGGGCGATCAGTTCGCCGCGCGCGTTTAATGCCAGCGATGAGCCGTCGAAGATGAGGCTGTCGTTCCCCCCCACCTGGTTGGAAAGAAGAACGGGGATTCCGTCACGCCGGGCGATGGCGGCAAGCATCTGGCGGCGCATCTCGCGCTTGGAGTGCCAGAAGGGCGAAGACGAGAGGTTGATGTGAATGGCGGGATGCTGGGCCATGATCTCTTCCATGGGATCGATGGAATAGAGCCTGCGAGGCCAGAAGGTCTTGTCGTTCCAGGCGTCTTCGCAGATGGTGATGGCGAGGCGCACGCCCTCGAGTTCGATCACCTGCTGGGAGCGCGCCGGAGAAAAATAGCGCTGTTCATCAAACACGTCATAGAACGGCAGCAGGCGCTTGTGCTGTTCGAGGAGAAGTTGTCCCCGATCCAGAAGCACGGCGGCGTTGACAGCCGGCTTGCCAGAACCTGGGCCGGAAGGGAGGGCCACGCCGGCCAGCACAGCGGTGGGCAATTCGCGCGTGGCTGCGGCGAGCTCGTTGACAGCGGAGCGGCAGCGGGCGAGGAAGCTGGGTTTTTCGAGGAAGTCGGCGGGAGGGTAGCCGCAGATGGCGAGTTCGGAAAAAACCGTCAGCCTCGCTCCCTGACCGGCAGCGCGACGGCTGGCCGCAACGATTTTTTCCAGGTTGCCGGTAAAGTCACCGACGGTGGGGTTGATCTGGGCAAGCGCGATCTTCACAAGTTCAGTTTAATCTGCCGCCGAAACAGGAATACGCCAGGGGCGCAAGGCTTTCGGGCAAGGTTCCCGGCCAGGGGACCATGACGACGCTTATGTACCGGTTCCGGCAAAGACCACCGCGACCGTGCGCACGATGATCTTGATGTCCAGCCAGATACTCCAGTTTTCGATGTAGGTGACATCGAGGGAAATATAGCTGTCGAAGGAGGGATCCCGGCGGCCCTGAACCTGCCACAGGCCCGTGATTCCAGGCATCACGTCGAGGCGGCGAAGATGGCTGAGCTTGTATTCCTTCACTTCGCTGGCGATGGGCGGACGCGGGCCCACCACGCTCATTTCCCCATGCAGCACATTGAAGAACTGGGGCAGCTCATCGAGGGAGTATTTGCGCAGGAAGCGCCCGACGCGAGTGATGCGGGGATCGTTGCTGATCTTGAACAGCACGCCGTCGCGCTCGTTCATATGCATGATGTCGGCGCGCTTGTTCTCCGCGTCTCGAACCATGGTACGAAACTTTGTGCAACGGAAAACGTGGCCTTTCTTCCCGATGCGCTCGGACGAGTAGAACACCGGACCCGGAGAGTCGAGTTTGATGAGGATGGCAACGAGCACCAGCAGGGGCGCGAGGGCCAGGAGCACGAGGCTGGAGAAAACAATGTCCAGCGCGCGCTTTAGGACCAGGGCGATCTCAGGCACGTGGCCGCAATGCAGAGGAATGGTGGGAAACTGGCCGATGTACTCGATGGGGCTGTTCCAGGCCAGGCCGTCATACATGTCCGGTACCACACGCAGATCGACGCCGTTCGCCCGCGCTTTCTCGAGCACATCCTGCACGATGCCCCGCTCGCAGGGCGCGGCAAAGAAAATCTCGTCGACAAACTCTTTCCGGGCGTGCGTAAAGAGGGTATCGAGGTTGCCGACCACGTCTCCAGAAGAGGCCGCAAACCGGGAAGATGTACCGAGGAAATCGATGAAGCCTTTGAAGGTATAGCCGAGGTGGCGAATGCTCTCCACGTGGTGGCGCAGCGCGTGGGCCTCAGGACCCGTGCCCACGATCAGGACGTTGCGGGTACCCATGCCTCGCTCAAAGCGACGGTAGAGCAGAACCCGATAAACCAGGCGGCGCAGGCTGAGGGAAACAATCACGAGGCCCAGCGTAATCACTACGATTCTGCGGGGGATGTCGTCGAGGTGGACGAGGTACAGAGTTCCCGTGAGCAACAGAAACGAGGTGAAGCAGGCCTGAACGGTAAGTCTCTGCTCATGCAGATAACCGCCGAGGCGTGTCGGCCGATAGAGGTGCAGGCGTTTGCTAATGACGATGAGAGAGATGATGAATCCGCCCAACAAGCACAGAAGGATTCCCATGGAGCGGCCGTGAATGAGGGTTCCGTGCCAAACGCCCCTCGCTCCGGCGATCGGGCTTTTGCGCAATTCGTAAAGCGTGGCGAGAACCGCGGCGCCCAGAACAGTGACTGCATCGAGGGACATCCAGAGTTTGGAAGTACCACGTGCGTCACGCGGCGAAGTTCGACTCCCTGCCGTTACCCATTCGGGCGCAGCGACCGATGCGGAGAGTCTTTGCCAGAAATCTGACGTTGCCATATGTGCCTATCCGCCAATCTCCACAGTTCGTCACGCCGGCTAGATATTGAGTCAGACACCCGCTGTCACGCGTGAGCTATATAGCGTGCGCGAATGTGACGCCGAACTGCTGTTGTCAGGCCCAGTCCACAGATTCGAACGGATACTTTGAGCAACGGACCGCGAGGCAGAATTGCAGCCCGGTTAAGAAGGTTTTCTTAACTTAAGATCACCGGCCATCGATCGACGTGACACGGCTGTTGTTTGGACTAATTCATCGCTATCAGGGGAAACTAAATCGGACACGCTCGCTTCCAAGAATCTTCGAATTGACTTGCTTCCAGATCAAAAGGGAATAAATTGATCGACTTCCGGCAGTCTTTTGGGAAACTCATTAGCCCATCGATTGACCCGAGTATAGCAAACATCCTGTAAAGTCTGCAGATACCCGGTACCCTGTTAGATGCAACTTTCACAATTCATGGTGACACGCGAGAACATTTTTTTGCCAGTCCAATACTACTCTTGCCCCATTACCAAATCATGAACACTCAAAGATGAACGATTATCAGTCGGTCGGTATGCGATATGTATCGAGCGTCAGAAACTGCCGGATGGGTTCATCCGTCGAAACCAGAAAATCTTTGAGGGGGCCAAAAAATCGGGCTCCCCCCATGTGTAGAAACAATACAAGATCGGCCAGCCGTTCGGCGAATCGCATGTCGTGGGTGACGACGATACTCGTAAACCCGAGCTGATGTTTGAGGCGCTGAATGATCCCTCCCAGGCGACGGGCGATGATGGGATCCACCATCGTTGTGGGCTCGTCGTAGAGCACAATATCGGGCTGAGCCGCCAGCGCGCGGGCGATGGCTACGGCACGGCGACGGCCGGTGGACAGGCTGGCGGGGAAAGCGTCAACCACATCGTCGGCCCCGACCAGGACAAGCAGCCGGTCCACAATCTGCAGAATCTGCGACTCGTCCAGGCCGCCGCGTTCGCGCAGAGGAAAGGCAACGTTTTCGCGGACGCTCAGGGAGTCGAAAAGGGCCCCGTTCTGAAACACCATCGTGACCCGCTTGCGGACCGCCTGCATGCCATCTTCACCCAATTCGGTAATCTCCCGGCCATTGACCCGGATAGAGCCGCTGTCGGGCTTCAGAAAGCCCATCAGCATGCGCAGGGATACCGATTTGCCCACTCCGCTGCGGCCCAGGATGCAGAGGGTCTGCCCGCGATCGACAGAGAAGCTGACGTCTTCAAGGACTACCCGGCTGTCGAAGGAAATGGAAACGTTGTGAAAGACGATGGCGGGCTCGGGCGGAGCGTCGCCTTCGACTGAAGATGCGTCGTCGGGGCGCGGCTCCCCGAAGGTTTCCGGCTCTAACGCGTGCGGGTCGGATGGCTCCGGATCAGGATCAAGCGAGTCGTTAAGCGGTTCGTCGAGCATGCCTGCAATCAGCTTACGCGACCCGCGCTGATCGACGTCGCGCGGCGCAGATCGGCAAGGTCGTTGACATTCAGGAACCAGTGCGTCACGGGGAGGGCGACCGGATGCGTAATTTTCCGGGACTGGACCAGCACCTCGGTCCGAAGCACGGAGACAGGTTCCTCGAGCGTGGCGGCCGCGGACTGGAAGGCGGCGTAGCAGCCGCGGCGGCCGCTCTTGCATTCGTGCTCCAGCCCCGGCAAACAGGCAAGGGACAAAACCACAGGAAAAGTCTGCGGGAAGCCATTGACCGAAGGCAAGGTGACGGCCCGGCCCGTGATGCGGGCGTGGTGCAGCAGATAGAGCAGCAGGGCGGGGGGCAGGAGAGGCAGGTCGACGGGCAGAAATACCGCGTACGGAGCCCGGGAGCCTGAAGCCCGGACGGCCAGGTCGATTGAACCGCCCTTGAGGCTTTCGAGCGCGGCGCAAATACCTTCCAGGGGACCCGCGTCTGTCCTGGAATCGGGGATCACGGGTGCAAAGGAATCGAGGGCAGAGCGGGCTCCGGCGATGAAGACCGGCAGCCCGGCTGCGCGAACAAGATCAAGCGCATAGGCGATCAGGGGGCGCCCCCTGAACTCGATGAGGGCTTTGTCTGTTCCCATCCGGCGGGACTGCCCGCCAGCCAGCACAAATCCCACGGCGTCTTTTTCGCTTCCCCAGGTCTCAAACTCGAGATCTCCACCCCAGGGACGAAGACCTGTCCCTGAGGACCCCGGACCCGGGGCACCCAAATTGTCGTGGGGCGGAGTGGCGAAAATCAACGCCCGGTCTCCTCCAGGAATCGGATGATCGACCGGATGCCCAGCTCGAAATTCTTCAAGTGGAACTTCTCGTTAGGCGCATGCAGATTGTCGTCGGGCAGGCCGAAGCCCATCATGACGCTGGGCAGCCCGAGGTGGCGGGCAAAGTCCCCGACGATGGGAATCGATCCCCCGGAGCGAATAAAGACCGTGTCCTTGCCCCAGACTTCGTGGAGAGCACGGGTAGCTGCCTGGATGTAGGGATTGTCGACCGGGATGAGGCAGGGGTCGCCAGAGTGAATCAACCGCAGCGCCACTTCCACCCCCGGGGGCGCAATCTTCTCCACGTAGCTTTTGTATTGCTCAAAGGCTTTGGCTGGAGTCATGGCGGGCACCAGGCGCATGGAGACCTTGGCTGTCGCCTTGGCCGGGATCACGGTCTTGGCGCCGACTCCGGTGAATCCCCCCGGGATGCCGTGCACGTCGAGGGTGGGCCGCGCCCAGGTGCGCTCCAGCACGCTGAATCCTTCCTCGCCGACCAGTTGCTTCGAACCGACTTCGTGGAGGCGGTATTCATCCTCGTCGAACGGCAGGCTGCGCCAGGCGGCCAGTTCCTCGGGGCTGGGCGGAATGATGTCGTCGTAAAAACCGGGGATGAGGATGTGGCCGTTTTCGTCTTTGAGGTGAGCCAGGATCTGGGCCAGGGATACGAACGGATTGGGGGCCGCTCCTCCATACATGCCGGAGTGCAGGTCAGTGCGGGCGCCGCGTACTTCGAGCTCCGTGTAAATCATGCCGCGCAGCCCGACGCACAGGGTCGGCAAGCCGGGAGCGAAAAGCTCGGTGTCGGAAACCAGGGCGAAATCGGCCTTGAGCTGGGGCGGCCTGGACGCCACGTAAGCTGCGATTCCCTCCCCTCCCACTTCCTCTTCACCCTCGAGCAGCACCCGCACGTTGATGGGAAGGGCCCCGGTGGTGGCCAGCAAGGATTCCAGCGCCTTGACATGCATGTACATCTGGCCCTTGTCGTCGACGGCCCCGCGCGCATAGAGATTGCCGTCGCGCTCGGTGGGCTCGAAGGGCGGGGAGTGCCATTCGTCGAGTGGGTCGGGCGGCTGCACATCATAGTGCCCGTAGGCGAGGACGGTCGGCTTGCCCGCCGCGTGCAGCCAGTCCGCATAGACCAGGGGATGCCCCCCGGTTTCGATAATGCGGGCGTTTTCCATGCCAATGCGGTTGAGCTCCGCCACCAGGGCTTCGGCCGCGCGGCGGCAGTCGGCGGCATGTTCAGGCGCGGTCGAAACCGACGGAATGCGCAGCAGGTCTTTCAGTTCGCTAAGAAAGCGAGGGTGGTTCTCCTGAGCGTAGGCAACTGCGGAAGAAGACACGGAGAGGCTCCTTCGAAGTGAGTCCTGGATCACACAAGAGTATAGGCGAAGGGACCCGCCACCCAACTTCGATCCGATCCCTAGTAGCGGCCCACGGCGGGGTCGACTTCGGCAGACCAGGCATCGATGCCTCCGCGCAGCGACTGCGCCTGCTCGAATCCCTGGTTGCGCAGCCAGGCGGCGACACTCAGAGAACGCTGGCCATGATGGCAGAGGATCACGAGCCGCTCATCCGGGTCGAGTTCCTGATGAGCGCGCGCGGGGACGTCGCCCATGGGCATCAGCACGCTGCCGGCGATACGGGTGGTGTCGAACTCCCACGGCTCGCGCACATCGATGAACCTGGCTGTATGTTCGCGAAGAAGAGCCGCCGCTTCGGCAGAAGAGATTTCGTAATCCAGCATGAGACCAGTTTACGGCGAGACCATGTGTAGCGCCGGCGAAGGCGGGCCGACCGGGCGATTGAGAGATGTGTTCTTCGTCGGACTCCATTCGTCAATTCAACGAATGAACGGAGAATGACGAATGGGGTGGAATCTCTGTGGGCCCGCCCCCGCCTTCTAACCACAAAGCTTCCTTAAATCCAACTCTATGCATCGTAAACATTCGATGAAAAGGGTTTGCGGTTTCACTTTCGCGGTTTTGATTTCCCTGGCGCTTGGCTCTGGTGGGGCGCCCTGCGGCTGGGCGCAAGACAAAGATGACAACCTTCCCGACGCGCCCTCTCCGGCGGCCCGGCCCGGGGATTCCGGCACAGAGTCGCCCGTCGGCCGGGAAGCAACCTGGCGCAGTCTCCCGGGGGATTTTCTCCACGACCAGAAAGACATCTGGCTGTTTCCCACGCAGTTGGCGAGAGGCCGTCACTGGATTCCCACCCTGGCTGTGGTCGGCGGAACCGCGGGGCTGATCGTCGCCGATCCGCACATCATGCCCTATTTCCGCAACCACGCCGGCAATCTTGACGATCTGAACGACACCTTCGACGCCTACATTTCGACCGGCATAGTGGCCGCTGTACCGGTCTCGCTGCTGACCGCGGGATACATACGGCATGACCAGTACCAAGTCAGCACTGCCATCCTGGCCGGGGAGGCGTATGCCGACACCGCCGTCGTCAATCTCGCCGTGAAAGCCATCACGCGCCGCCAACGGCCGACGGATGTTCCTCCCGGCGGTGATTTTCATAACACCTTCTTTAACGGAGGCAAGTCGCCGTTTCACGGCAGCAGTTTCCCATCCGGTCACGCCACGGGCGCCTTTTCAGTGGCTACTGTGGTCGCCCTTCGCTACTACAGGAAGCACCGCTGGGTTCCCTGGGCGGTTTATGGCATGGCTACGGCCATCAGCCTTTCGCGCATCACATCCAGCGCCCATTTCCCGTCCGACGTTTTTCTGGGGGCCGCCCTCGGCTATACCACTGCAAGGTATCAGGTTCTGCGGCCGCGCTGAGGCAACGGAAGAATGTGGGATAAGGATGAACCGCGCAATACATCAAGAGGCCGTTCTGCGATATGGGGCGGGGATTCGCTTGAAGGAAGCAGGTTCGTTTGGCGACGCGGCAGAAAGCGGGGAAAATCGCCTGCTCACTCCGCCGCGATCAATTAATTAACTTTATGATTCGGCACACTCGATGCCTTGAACCAATCATCGAAACTGTCTTGAAGCTGCTCGTTCCATTCCTGGCCCAGGGGATCGCCGAAGGCCGTCTCGATGGCCACCACATCTTCGCCCATCAGATTTAACGCCACATGCACGTGATCAGAAAATGCCATGATTCTGCTTAGAGAATTGAACAAGGTGCGCGAGGACGCTTCCCGGAGGTCGAGTGAGCCGTGAAACTGGGCGGCATCACTGGCCAGTTCGGTAAAAGCGTCGTGGAGAAGCTGGAACTTCTCACTGAGGGTGTTCGCGATCTCCGAGGGATGGGTGGTGGGCATCGAAATGGGCCTCCTGTGATGGTCTGCACATTGTAGGAACGGCTTGAATGTAATGATGTGATTAAAGACACGTTACTTCAGGAAGGAAATCCCACTTTGGCGCTAAGCCTTCCGCTGGAGGTGGGACCTGCCACGCTCCCCGACTCCGTCCAGCGCCGACATGCTGGTTACATTTCTGCGGCGAGCCAATCCCGAAGGGTGGACCATCTTCAGGTGGAAAGCGGGGTAGTCTGGAAGGGATGCCTCCTATTCTCAACCTGCAATCGGTCACCAAGCAGTTCGGGGCGGCTCCGTTGTTTCGCGCCATCTCGCTGACCGTGGAAGAGGGAGACCGGATCGGGTTGATCGGGCCCAACGGGGCGGGCAAGTCCACGCTGCTCGCGCTGCTGGCCGGGCAGGTGGAACCGGACGCCGGCGAAATTGCGGTCCGCAAGCGAGCGCGAGCGGCCTATGTGCCGCAGGATTCGCGGTTTGCTGCGGCGCAGACGATACGGCAGGTGCTGGAAGCGGCTATGACCGCCGCCCACACGGGAGAAGCGGAGCGCGAAGGGCGGCTGCGGGAGCTTGCCGGGCGGACGGGCTTCGAGCGGCTGGATGCGGAGGCCGCGTCGCTCTCCGGCGGCTGGCGCAAGCGGCTGGCGATTGCCGAAGCCCTGGTCAGCGAACCCGATGTTCTTCTATTGGATGAGCCGACCAATCACCTCGACCTGGCAGGCATCGAATGGCTGGAAGAGCTGTTGAAGTCCTCTTCGTTCGCGGCTGTCACGGTGAGCCACGACCGCTATTTCCTCGAGGCGACGTCGACTCAGATCGTGGAATTGAATCGCGTGTACGCGGACGGTCTCCTGCGTGTGAAGGGTAACTTCAGCCGGTTTCTGGAGGAGAAGCAGGCCTACCTTGAAGCCCAGAACCGTCAGATGGAGAGCCTCGGCAACCGGGTAAGGACCGAGATCGAATGGCTGCGGCGCGGGCCGAAGGCGCGCACGACGAAGTCCAAGGCCCGGATCGACACGGCCAATGCGATGATCGGGCAACTGGCGGAGATGGAGAGTCGAACCGCAGCGTCTTCGGCGGGCATCGATTTTGCCGCCAGCGGGCGCAAAACCAAGCGGCTGGTGGAGTTTGCAGCGGTGGCGTGCGACGTGCCCGCCGGCCTCGCCAGTGAGGCCGGCCCAAAGAGTGAACCCAACCGGAGGCTGTTTGCGGGGCTGGACTTTGCGTTGATGGCGGGAATGAAGGTAGGGCTGGTAGGACCGAACGGCAGCGGCAAGACGACCCTGCTGCGGATGCTGCGAGGAGAACTCGAGCCCGCCGAGGGTACGATTCAACGCGCCGAGGGGCTGCGGCTGGTCTATTTCAGCCAGATGCGCGAATTGGATGAAACCGTAACCCTGCGGCGCGCCCTGGCGCCCGAAGGCGACTCGGTGATGCTCCAGGGGAGGCCCGTGCATGTGGCCAGCTGGGCGGCCCGGTTTCTGTTCAGCGGAGAACAGCTGAACCAGCCGGTAGCGAACCTGAGCGGCGGGGAGCGTGCCAGAGTGCTGATCGCGCGCCTGATGCTGGAGCCGGCGGACGTGCTGCTGCTCGACGAGCCGACCAACGATCTTGATATTCCGACCCTCGAAATCCTGGAAGACAATCTGCTCGAGTTTCCCGGCGCGCTGGTGCTGGTGACGCACGATCGCTACCTGCTGAATCGCGTTTCCACAACAGTGCTTGGGCTCGACGGGCGAGGCAGCATCGGACGGTTCGCGGACTTTGCGCAATGGGAAGCGTGGGTGGAAGAGAGCAGGGATCAGGGATCAGGGAACAGGGAACAGGGATCAGGCGTCGCGGGCCAAGGGCTGAGCGGCAAAACTGCGGCCAGGAGCGCTGCCGGTGAACCGGGGAACACGGCAAGAGTCAAGAAGAAGCTTTCGTATCTCGAAGCGCGGGAGTTCGCCTCGATCGAGCAGCGCGTGGAGGAATCAGACGAGCAGTTGCGGGCGGCGCGGTTACGCGTGGAGGCCCCCGGGATCGCCAGCGATGCCAGAGCGCTTCAGGAAGCGCTGGCGGAACTGGATCGCGCACAGCAGGAGAACGATGCCTTGTATGCACGTTGGGCAGAGCTGACGGAGAAGACGGGGTAAAACGCCGGCACTTTTCGGCTGTCGTTCCCAGGGTCTGCGCCCGGGAACGAAAAATTTCGCTGAATACCCCGCGGCAAGAGAGAATAACGGGAGCGGCAACTGCCGCGTGAAAGAGCCTATGAATTCCGGAGTTAAAGTACTGATTGTGGAGGACGAGCCCCACGCGCTCATGGGGCTTGCCGAGTTGATCTCCGGATGGGGATATCGAACCGAAACGGCGCACGACGGCATCGAGGGCTGGGAAAAGGCCATGGCCTGGAATCCGGCCATCGTGGTGACCGATCTGAAGATGCCGCGCCTGGACGGACTGGGGCTGCTGGCCAAGTTCGCCGCGGAGGGGTCATCACTGACCGCAAAAACAGCCGTGGTCCTGTTGACCGCGCAGGGATCGATTCAGACTGCGGTCGACGCGATGAAGCTGGGCGCCTATGACTATGTGCTCAAGCCGGTGGATGCCCCCCGGCTGCGTAATATTCTGGCCAATGCGGCCCGGCAGCGGGAAACGGATGTCGAGCTCGAGGTGGCCCGGCGGCGGCTGCGCGAGTCGGGCGTGCTGGGCTCGATGGTGGGCAATTCCAAGGCCATGCGCGAGATTTTCGCGCTGATCGAGCAGATCGCGCCCTCGAATGTGTCGGTACTGATCACCGGCGAGAGCGGGACCGGCAAAGAACTGGTGGCGCGCACCCTGCACGATCTGAGCCCCCGCAAGCCTCGTCCCTTTGTTGCCGTCAATTGCGCGGCGATTCCCGAAACCCTGATCGAAAGTGAAATCTTCGGGCACGAGAAGGGCTCATTCACCGGCGCGGTGGAGAGGCGTGTTGGATGCTTCGAGCTGGCGGCGGGCGGAACCCTGCTGCTGGACGAACTGGCCGAGATGCCCGTGGGAACGCAGGCCAAGCTTCTGCGCGTCCTCGAGGAACGCAAGCTCCGCCGGCTGGGAGCGCGCAACGAAATCGACGTGGATGTGCGGGTGCTCGCCGCCACCAATCGGGAACCCGACGATGCCGTCGAGAGCGGCCATCTGCGGTCGGACCTTTTCTACCGGCTGAATGTCTTCCATATCCACATGCCGCCCCTGCGTACCCATCTTGAGGACCTTCCGGCGATGGCCGAGGCAATGCTCGATGAGATGAACGAGAAGCACGGGCGCAACGTTTCCGGGGTGGCGCCTTCGATCCTGGATCGAATGATCGCGTATCATTGGCCTGGCAATGCGCGCGAACTGCGCAACACCATCGAGCGGGCGGTCATTTTGTGTCCGGACGGCGCCCCTCTGGACGCCGGGCATCTTCCGCCGGGATTCGGCAAGGCGCAGCCGCTGGCTCCCCAAGTCGATGATGCCAGCGCGGTGCCGGTGCGCGTAGGCAATACGGTTGACGAAGCCGAGCAGTTGCTGATCATGCGCACCCTGGAGGCCACCGGGCAAAACAAGACCCGGGCCGCCGAGATTCTGGGCGTGAGCCTGAAGACGCTGCACAACAAGCTGAAGGAGTACAGCCAGACCCGGGAACAACAATCCGCCTGAGTCCTGTTCGAGTAGATGCGACTGAAGACCAAACTCGTGCTGGCCATCACCGCCCTTGTCTTAGTGATATCGGGGCTTCTTTCGCTGGTCTACGTGACCCAGTTTCTATACGCGTCGGTGAACGCGTCCTTCGAGACCAACAAGATGGTGGCCAACCAGGTGAAGCTGGCGGTTCAGAATGCTCTCGTAATCGGCCTGAGGGACCGCACATTCGATCCCAACAAGCCTTATGAACTGCGGGAGATGGCGGCCGACACGATTCGGAAAAGCGAGGCCCTCGAGGTGGTGATCGATTCGGTCAATCGCTACTCGGACACCGTATACGATATCAACATCGACGACACAAATGGGCGCGTCCTTCTGAGCAGCCTGCCCGAGAATCAGGACAAGGTCCTGCCCATCCGGGCGGATTCTAACCAGCTCACCCATGCCAATCCCATCCGTTTGGTCAAGGCGGTCCTCCTCGACAAGGCCGAGGTTTTTGACGTGATCGTGCCGCTGGAGCGAAATCACCAGCCGTTCGTCTACATTCACGTGGGCGTGAGCACCACCTTCCTGCGGGCGGCTTATTCGCCCTGGCTGAAAGATGCCTTCGAGTTGATGTGCTTTGCGCTGGGTATCGCGCTGGTCGTCGCCTTCCTGTTGAGCAACCTGGCGCTGCGTCCTCTGGAAGAAATCAGCATGCAGCTCGACTACTGGACCGCCGCCAGCGAAAGCGCGGAAGAAGACAAAGCGAGAGCGAGGCAGGATACCGCGGCCCGGGTTTCGACCAAGATCGAGCAAATCGGCCAGCGTATGCGCAACGTGGAAGAGGTCTTTTCCGCATTGAAGGACAACCTGGACCAGATCCTGGGCAATCTCCAGGACGGCATCCTGCTCTTTACCGGGGACGGTCGGGCGGTGCTTGTTTCGGAGGCGGCGCGGCGGTTTCTCCAGGTGGAACGGGGCAAGGTTCTGGGGCTTCACGCTTCGCAGATTTTTGACCGGTCCACGCTTTTGGGACAAGCGCTTGGGGAGGCATTTGATTCCGGGGCGCCCCTGGTGAAAGAAGAAATCCGCACCGAAACGGGCCGAAGAATTCAGGCGTCGGTGGACTTTATCCATGACGATTTTTCGCGCCAGGGACTGGGCGCGCTGGTGACGCTGCGGGATCTCGAGTCGATGGAGGAGATCGAATCGGAACTGGAATTGTCGCGGCGCATGGCCGCCATCGGCAGGCTCACTTCCGGTGTGGCCCACGAAGTGAAGAATCCGATCAACGCCATCGTGGTTCATCTGGAGCTGTTGAAGAACAAGCTGAACGACCCCAGCGCTCCGGCGGTCCGCCACCTCGAAGTGATCGACATGGAGATTCGCCGGCTTGACCGGGTGGTTCAGACCCTGGTGGATTTCTCGAGACCGGTGGAATTGCAGCTTCGAGAGCAGGATCTGCGCCTGGTCATCGGCGATGTGCTGGCCCTCGCCACCGAAGAGCTCTCCACCCGCAGCGTGATGCTGGTGAACCATTTGCCTGCCAAGGCGGTGATCGCCAACGTGGACGCGGACCTTCTCAAGCAGGCGACGCTGAACGTCATCGAGAACGGAGCCCAGGCCATGCCCGAAGGAGGCCTGCTTGAGGTGACCCTGGAGGTCGACCGGAAGTTCGCCGTGCTTCGCATTGCCGATGAAGGAGTTGGCATTCCGGACGAAATCCGGGAGAAAATCTTCGATCTCTATTTCACGACCAAGAGCGGCGGGAGCGGAATCGGGTTGGCCATGACCTATCGAATTCTTCAGTTGCATCATGGGGCAGTGGAAGTACAATCGAGAAATACCCGTGGAACCGAATTCAGGCTGCGCATTCCGCTGGCCGCCACGGAGTGGGGTCGCCGGCATCTTCAGCCGGCGGGAGTAGAAGAAACGAAAGGGTTTGGAGAATGAATCTGGACGCCAGGAAGGTTGCATGGCTGCTGCCCCTGCTACTGTCCGCGTGTGCCCATAACACCAATGTGTCGCAGATGCAGCCCATGGCGCCGAACATCGACGACACCCCGCCCCCGCCGAATCTGGCTCCCGCCAATCTTCCCTCCCCTGTGATCACGATTCCCAAAACCGACAAGCCGGTGATTGTGGTCCAGGAGCAGCCCACCAAGCAACCCCCGAAGCACAAAAAACCGGCTTCGAAAACGGCCGGGGCGACAGCCGCAAACCCTGTCGCGGGCCCGCCCGGTACGCAGGTAGCTGACAATGCACCGCCTCCCGAAGTGAACGCGGGCGGAAGTTTCACCACCCCTCCAGAAGATTCCGACCAGAAAAGGCAGACGGAAGCATCTCTCGCCGACGTCGAGAAGGGGTTGACTGTGATTGTCCGCAAGCTCAGCGATTCGGAAGAGAAGACCTCCTTGCAAATCAAGGAGTACCTGAAAGAGGCAAAAACATTGCTGAATTCAGGCGACGTGGAGGGAGCTGCGACGCTGGCAAAGAAGGCCAAGGCGCTGCTGGGCGAACTCAGCCAGTAACCGGGTGCTGTTTACGTCTCCTGCTTTTCATTGCTCACCCCAACTGAGCTTATTGCGCAGAGCGTCGAAGAAGCCTCCTTCGGCCAGCCGTACCAGGTTCACCGTGTATTGGGAGCGCTGGCAGCGAATCTCATCGCCCAATTGCAACTCGACAGCCCTCTGGCCATCCACGGTGAAAAGCGCGATGTTGGGAATTCCTTCCACGCGCACCGTAAGCGATGCGTCCCCGCGCACGACGATGGGACGCAGGGTGAGCAGATGGGGACAGATGGGGGTCACCACCATCGCGTCCACATTGGGCGTCAGGATCGGCCCGTTGGCGGCGAGCGAATAGGCGGTTGAACCTGTCGGGGTGGAAACGATCACACCGTCGGCGCGGAAGCCGGCGACTTACCTTCCGTCCAATTCCACCGTGAACTCGCCCATGCGCGCGATCTCACCCTTGGTGACCACGATATCGTTTACGGCTTCATAGGCGGAGTGCAGTTCTCCCTGCCGCCACAGCCCGGCATGGAGCATGGCGCGCGCATCGAGCGTGTGGCAGTTGCGACACCAGCTATCCAGGGTCGCATACAGATCGCCGAGGCGAACCTCGGTGAGAAATCCGAGGAACCCGAGGTTGACGCTGAGGATAGGCGTACCGGTAGCGGCAAAGATGCGGCCGACCGACAGCAGAGTGCCGTCACCTCCCAGAACAATGATCAGTTCCGGTTTGTAGAGCGGCATGTCGCAGCGGTCGACGGATTCAGCTGCGTCGGTGTATTCGCCTGCCTCGTGATCCAGCAGGGGCTCGTAGCCGCGCTGGCGCAGCCAGGCGATCAACTCGGGCAGAATCCTGGCTAATTCTTCCTTCTGCGGTTTGCAGACTATCGCGACTCGACGCATGCGGTCCCAGTGTAACTGAACCGTGGACAGTGATCAGGGAACGGTGGTCAGGAGATGCGCCGCGAATAGAGTAGAAATTCCCGATTGCCCT
>DASXGD010000246.1:0-14141 GCA_036489245.1 Occallatibacter sp.
AGGCGGCGGGTCCGAGGTCGCCGATTCCGCCATAGGAAGGCAGGGAGCTGACGTGCAGCAAAACACCCGAGGAGCGCTGAAAATCCATGGCCCTATTATCCGATGCAAAAGCGGGCAATAGAGGCGAGGTCATTGGCTGAGAAGGTCGAGGAGCTAAACCTGGCGCCGGGCTTTAACATGACACCGGCCTCACTCAAAGAAAGGGGTTTACGATTTGCAGGTTCCCAAAGCTCTGACCATGTTGAAGATCTTCGGTGAATAACAGATCGCAATTGGCCTGGATGGCGGCGCCCACAACCAGGGAATCGTACCAGGACAAGCCACCCTTACCATGAAGCCGCAAAGCCTCCCCATAAAGCGCGATGGACGAATGCACGCTGACCAGCGGGCGAAAGACGCTTCCCAGGTATTGCTCGGCATCCGCCGTTCGCATCGGCTTGGAGAATCGCTTGAGAGCAACGTTGAAGAATTCCTGGATGACCTGGTAGCTGACTCCGCCCTTCCGGGTTGCCAGCGCCTTACTTATGAGTTGTTCGGCTTTCCTTGCCTTGGACGGCGCGCTCCGGTCAAACGAGTAGACGAAGATATTGGTATCGAGAAAGAACCTATCGCTCATTCAGCTCGTCCCGGGTGTAGTGACCACCAGCATCGACATGACGCATGTGCTTCATCAGTGCACTGAAGCTCTGAGCGTCTCCTTCGCTGGCGGTGAACTGGGTAAGCCACTCGCGAAAAGCCGCGTTCAGCGTCCTGCGCTGGGCACGGGCGATGGAACGCGCTTTCTCGATTAAATCCTCGTCGGCGCTCATAGTTATATTCTTCATACGGATTTAGTGTACACGAGTTTCGTGCGATTTGGACGATGAAGAATCTAAAGCCTGGTGATGTCGGGAGTGGGCCCGCCGTCCCAAACAAAGCGATACGTCGGCCCTTTGCGAACATTCGTGACCAGCGCAGGGCGGAAACACGCGACGCAGGTTCCACGGGGGCGGCGGACGCTGGGATAGACAATTCCGTGGGAGCCGGACTGGAGCAGTTCTTCCGCCAGCGTTTGCGAGGCAACGTAGCTGTCCGGGGCGAGGCAGGCGGCCTGATCGGGCGCGTCGCGCAGGTCGTGAAAATCGCTGTTGAAGTCGGCCAGGTAATCATCGTACGTGACATCGTCGAAAAAGCGGTTGATTTCGGCCAGTTGCACGGTCTTGTGAAAGGCCACTTCCGCCTGCGATGTGCGCGCGTCAAAGGCCGCATACCAGGCGCCGCGATCGGGGCCGGAGAAACGGCTGCCCTGCGGGTGGGCGTGGGTAAACGACGCATTCACCACGCTGGCATAGGGAATGCCGGCGACCAGTTCCTGGGCGCTTATGCCGGGCAACAAGTCGCGTTCGGCGAGCAGCCGGTCGTTGGTCGCATTGTCGAATTCGAAAAGGTGCGCGAGATGGCCGGCGTCATCCGCGATACGGGTGAGGACACTGTCTTCCTTGGGACTGTAGATGGACGGGATGAAGCGGTGCGTATCGCGGCGGCGGACACGGGAGGTGGGAATGGACATGGCGGGCTTGTGCAGTTATCAGACGCCACCGCGACGGGCATCGAGCAGCCGGCGGACGGTCTGCATCGCGGAGACACCGCCTCGGATCATGTACTCGAGAGGGGTACGCCCGCCGAAGATGCGATTGGAATTGGGAAGCCGGACCCACTCATCGGCCAGCGGCTGGCTGTGGAGGATATTCAGCGCTTTGAAGATTCCGATCAAGTAGGAGATGCGGTACATCTGGTCGGCATCGAGAACCTTGGCTTCCGGGTTCTTCTTCATTTCGAAAAAGGAGCCGTTGGCGACTCCGCCCAGGAGTTCGCGGACCTCTTCGCTGCGCAACTTCCAGCACTTCGCAATGTTGAACAGGGCTCTGAGGCCCGATGCGCTCAGGCGCTTGCGCTCCTCCTTTGAACTCAGGTCAACGATTTCGGGGGGCGCGTACCGGGTAACAGGATAAGAGAGGCTTGCCATTCGTTCCGCCAATCAGCAACTGGACTGTTTATACTCCATTTTTGGAGAACCGTCCAGGCGGATCATTCGCAAAGGCTCGTAGTTTCCCTTCATTCGGCGGGAAAAGGCGAAAAGTGGAAACCTGCGGCTTTGACCCTGGCGGCGCTCAGCGGTGGCCGTTTACTTCTTCGAGCAGCTTCTCCGGGTGGATGGGCTTGGCCAGCAGGCGAAAATCGTGGCCCTTCCGGCTGGCTTCGGCCAGCACGTCGGCGGTGGCGGTCTGGCCTGAGAACAGGATGACCTTGCAGTCAGGCCGCGCCCGGGAAAGATAGATGGCCAGATCCACTCCGGTCATTTTGCCCATGATGACATCGCTCAGCACGACATCGGGCTCGAATGTCTCGATGGCCGCGACGGCGCTCTCCGCGTTGTAGACCGCCAGGGCCTCGTGACCCTTGATCTTGAACACCATGGCCAGCGTGTTCGCTATATTCTGCTCATCATCCACGATGAGGACGCGTGACTTGTACGTATTGTCCGACACTTTGACCCCTGCCCGGATTGCGAACACCGGGTCCGACTCATTGGTTTGAGGTCTTACTGTTTCGTAATCGTGTTCAAAGCCCCAGGTGCGGCTACTCGCCGGTATCCGGCGCCTGGGCCTTTGGATTAATGCGGATGCGGTTGCTCTTCTTGTAGTCGTTCATCACGTTGCCGGCAAACAATTCAAACGCTTCGTTGCGGCGTTGGTCAAGTATCCGGTCGCGGGTCTGATCGAAATTCTTCTGGATCTCGGCGTCCGTGGGCTCCTGCTTGTCGATCAGCTTGACCACCACGCCGGTGCGGCCGGTATTGATTGGCCCGCTGATGGTGCCCGCCGACAAATCAAAGAGCTGCGGAGCCACCTGGCCTACCTCGCCGAAGTCCGGAACCTGGCCGCTCTGCCCCACCAGGTCGCTGGTCTTCACCGTCGCCCCCACTTCCTTGGCGGCCTTGGCCAGATCGTTCATCGACTTGGCCTTGTCGGCCAGTTCCTGGGTTTTCTGGGTCAGCAGCTTGGGCAACTGCTCGCTGCGGTAATCGTCCAGGACGTGCGACTTCCAGTCGGCAAACGACGGCGCGTGAGCCGGATCGGAACCGGTGACCTGGAAGATGGCATAGCCTTCGCCGGTCGTCGCATACTGGGGCGGATCGCCCTGCTTGGACTGGAAAGCCTTGGAGATGAGCTGCGATCCGTCGGGAAGCGCGGCAATGGTCCCGCCCGCGGCCACCGGCGGCGTGGTGACCACCTGCAGTTTGTGCGCGGCCGCGGTCTTGTCGAGACCGTTCTTGATAGCCTCGGCGGTCAGCGACTGTGCGTAGCTCTCTTCGGCCTGCGCCGTCCTCTCCCGGGTGAGCGTCGCCTGGATGGTGGGAAGTACTTCGTTCAAGGGCTGCACGTGGGCGGGCTGCCGCGATTCCACCTGCACGATGTGATAGCCAAACTGCGATTTCACGATCTTGGTGTCGCCGATCTTCTGAGAGAAGATGGCGTTGTCGAATTCCGGCACCATGCGGCCGCGCTGCGAGGGGCCGAGTTCGCCGCCGGTGTCCTTGCTCCCGGGATCGTCCGAATTCTTCTTGGCCAGTTCGGCGAAGTTGGCGCCGCCCTGGATCTGCTTGAGGATGTCCTCTGCCTTGGCCTTGGCAGCCGCGTCGGTCTTGGCGTCGGGATTCGGAGGCAGCTTGATCAGGATGTGGCGCGACGTGGCTGTTTCCGGGGCCGAGTATTCGGTCTGGTGCGCGGTGTAGTAGGACTGGATCTCCTGCTGGGTGGGCTGCGGTACGCCGCCCGGCATTTGCTCAGGCGTGAAGGCGATGTAGGTGATCTTGCGCTGCTCCGGCACTGCCTTCTGATATCGAACCGCGTTCTTGCTGAAAAATGCCTGGAGATCGGAGTCCGAGGGATTGATCGTCTTGCCGAGCTCGTCGCTCGACAGCACCGCGTAGTCGAACTTGATCTTGATGTTGTCCTTGCGATAGGTCGACCGGATTTCCTGTTCGCTTACCGAAACGCCGGCCGTGACCAGGGCGCGAAGGCGCTGCAGCACGATGTCGCGCTTGATGTTGTCTTCAAAGTCGCCGACCGAGATATTGAGTCGATTGTTCACCAGCGCGGCATACTGCTCGTCCCCGATGTACTTGCCATTGGGGAAAATGACCGCGCCGGTGGGACCGGTATGAAGGTAGGTGGCCACATCTTCGTTGGTCGCGCCGATCCCAAGGCGGCCCGCCTCGGCGAGCAGGATCTGCTGCTGCACCAGTTGCTGGCCGACCTGCTGGGTGAAGAAATTCATGATCATCGGATTGTCCGCGTATTGCGGATTCCGCTGCTGAATCTGCTGGCGCGCGAGCTGCTGCACCCGCTGCTCGGTGACCACGTCGCCCGAAGACAGAAAGCGGCTGTACCAGTGGGGATAGATCACCGCATAGGTGTCTGCCGAAGTGGCGCCCTGGCCGGTGAGGCCGGGGATGAGGTACACGACCATCGACACCGAAGCGGCGGCAATGATGACGACGAAAAGCGCCTTGGTGAGGCGATTGTCTCTCTGCAGGAAACGAATCATGGGTGGGTTAAAGCCTTCAACTCTCTACGCGCAGGTTTCTAATCCGCCAAAACCGGCCCCAGCCGGCAGGCGGACAGCTATACTCGCTGGACGCGATTAGCCATCATTATAGACGAGAGGGAGTACGGAAGCATGCGCAAGCGCAAAGCCGGGAAGTGGGGCAGACCAGCCGGATGCGATCTTTCGAGCGACGGCAGCCGCTTCCCAGAGCCGCTTCCAAGGGGTATATCCTTCGTCTTGGTCTCCGGTGTGGTTCCAAGTTGCCGGCGTTCATTCCGAAAGCGAGCCCTGATGCGGCGGTTATGGTTTTTGGCTTTACTGGCTGCGGCGGCACTCCCTCTCTATGCGGCGAAACGCGTTACCGTGGCGCAGCTCGAGCAAGCGCTCACGACCGCAAGCGGCAATCACAAACCGGACGCTGAGATTGCGCGCCAGATTCGCGGCCTCGAGCTGACGGAGCGGTTGACCCCGGTTACGCTGGGCCGGCTGGCCGCACACCTGGTTCCAGACTCCGAGGGGGCACTGGCCCTCGACCTGCTTGCCGACCGGTCGGCTTTCCTCGATCCCCCGGCAAGCGAGCTGCCGGACGCGGGAGCCCCGGACAGCGCGGCCCAGCTTCGCATGCTGGAGGCGGCGCGCATCTATGTTTCGCAAACCCTGCCGCGCCTGCCGGACTTTCTCGCCACCCGGGTGATCGACCTCTACGACGACAGCCCGCAGGCCCTCAAGAAGGGCGAGTGGCCTACGCGTTCTGGCCTGCACCTGGTGGGCACTTCGACCGGGGAAATCTCGGTAAGGAATGAACGGGAGAATCAACCGGCTAACCAGGGCTCAGCGGTGTGGCAAAAAAAGATCGGACTGGTCTCCGGAGGCGAATTCGGCAACACGCTGGGCATGATTGTTGCCGATGGCGCCAAGGGCACCATGAGCTGGAGCCACTGGGAAGAGTCCGCCGGGGGGAGGGCGGCGGTTTTCCAGTATGCGGTCCCCGCATCCGCCTCGCACTACGAGGTTCTCAGCACCTTCAAACGGGAGGAAGTCGTGGCAGGCGTTGATACGCCCGCGGGTGGCAGTCGAGGCATTCGAGGCATCGGTACGCGGCCCAACGTCAGCGCTTCCAACGTCAGCATCGTTCACACCAGGCCCGGCTATCACGGGCAGATCTGGGTGAATCCGGCGGACGGAACCATTCTGCGCGTCACGATGGATGCCGATTTGAACAAAGGCGCTCCGTTCCGCCGCGCCGCCATCCTGGTGGAATACGGCCCCGTCGATATTGCCGGCAGCACGTTCATCTGCCCGGTGCGCGGCATCGCCCTTTCGAAGGCGCTCGACGATCCCGAAACCATTACCGGAGATGCGCCCAGCGAGTGGCTGAACGAGACCCACTTCACCCACTACCATCGCTTTGGCTCGACGACGCGAATCCTCAGCGACAACACGGCTGCGCACGAGGGTGAGCCGGAGCCTGGCAGGACGACCGCCGGCGACGAGAAAACGCCGGTGGCCGCAGCGCCTGCCCCAGTGGAGAGCCAGCCGGCCGAAGGGAGCCCGGCGGGAAGCAGCATGCCACCAGCTACCCAAGCGGCGATCGCGCCCGCCGCGCAGATTGAAGCGCCCCTGCCCGACGAAGCCGATGCGAGGTCTGCGGCGGGCGCCCAGCCGGCGCCTCCGACGAGCGCACAGCCAGCCGCGACGGTGACGCCGCCGGCCGCGGTTCCGGCCACGCCCGGCCAGCCGCCGTCCTTGGCGGTTGCAGCACCGGCTGCCATTCCCGATCGCGGACTCACGCTGCACGTGGAGGTGCCGGAAGTGCTCGTACCGGTGGTGGTTCGCGACAAGAAGGGACACGAGGTGGGAAACCTCGGTAAGGCGGATTTCACGGTCCTCGATCAGGGCAAGCCGAGAGCGATTACAGGATTCAGCGTGATGAAATCAGCGGTGGCCCGGGGCACGGCGCAGGCTGCCGAACCCGCACCGCCTGCCGCCTCCGGCGATTCCGCTACGCCGTCCGCCGCGCCCGACAGGTTCATCGTTTTTCTCTTTGATGACCGGCACCTCACCTCTTCCGACCTCGCGATTACCCAAAAAGCCGCGACCCGCATGCTGGATGAACCGCTGGCCGCCACCGACCATGCAGCCGTGCTGTCGTTGACGGGCGCCAACTCCGGCATCACGAGCGACCGCGCCGCGCTGCAGGCGGCGATCATGAAGCTGACTGTTCACCAGGCTTCTCAACATGGCAAAGAGGATTGCCCCGACGTCGACTATTACTCCGCGGACAAGATCATCAATCAGCACAACTCCACGGAATTCCAGGTCGCCGTCATGAAGGCGAAGGCCTGTATGCATGTTGAAATCTATCAGCCCGGGTCGTCTGGAAGCATGGATAATCCCACGGACCCGTTTCAACGCATGGCCATGGCCGCCGCTACCCGATCTCTGGTGCAAGGCGAAGAAGACGCGCGCCAGACGCTCGTCCAGATCGAGTCAGTGGTTCGGGCCATGTCGAAACTGCAGGGGCAGCGAACCCTCATTCTCGTGTCTCCGGGGTTCCTGTCTCCCTCACCCGATTTGATGACCTTCAAGTCGCGGATTCTTGACCAGGCGGCGGGCGCAAATGTGGTGATCAACGCGCTGGACGCGCGCGGGCTGTACGCGGGAAACCCCGACGCGAGCCAGGGCCCGAATGCCACCATCAGCCAGATCATCGGAGAAACTTCGCAGGATCATCTCGCCGGCATGCTGGCCAGCGAGAATGCGATGTCGGAACTGGCGGACGGTACGGGAGGAACATTCTTCCATAACAGCAACGACCTGGAGGGCGGGCTCAAGAGCCTGGCTGCGGCGCCGGAATACGTGTATATGCTCGGAATATCGCTTAAGGACGTGAAGCCAAACGGCACTTTTCACCAATTGCAGGTGAAGGTGAACGGGCACGGCCTGGATGTGCGGGCCCGCCGCGGCTATTTTGCTCCCAAGGCGACGGGCAGCAACCGATAGCGTCGGGCGGCGACGAAATTCTCCCCTGAAGCAAGACGGGCATCCTGGCAAACCAGGACGCCCGCGAAGTTGACGACGAGCTTAGCGCCAGTAGTAGTAACCGCCTGCCATGTAGTAAGGGCGGTAGTAGACCGGCGCCGGATAAGCGTAGACCGCCGGCCCATAGGGGCGGGCATAGTAGGGGTAGGGACGGCGGTAAAGGTTCGGTCCGCCCGGATATAACCCCTGCGCCAGCCGTGCCGCCTCCTGCTGGCTTACCGGATCGACCGTCAGCGGCGTATTGACGTGGAAAGTGACCAGGGCTTCGGCCGGGATCCATGCGTGGGGCCCCGGCATGGCTGCAGAAGCCGCAGTACCCACCGTGCCGCCCGCAGCGGCGCCAATGGCCGCTCCGCCGCCGCCGCCGGCCGCGCCCCCAATGATGGCCCCGATGAGCGCGCCGCCAATGATGTTTCCGGCGGTGTGCGCACCCTTGCCCGGGCTCTGCACCCTGAACTCATCCGAGTCGAGCGGGTAGTTCTTTCCACCAAGGTCGAGTGAGGTCAGCCGAAGAGCCAGTTCGGCAGAACCTCTCAACTGGCCGGCATTCTTGCTGGCCGTCACCACGCCGTGCATTGTGGCTCCGCGTGGGATAGCCAGCCAGCCATTCACCGTCACGTCCCGAATGACCGTGAAGTCAACCGGGGTGCCTTCCTGGGCGCGCTTGTTGTCGATTGCGTCGTTGGTGCGGACCTGGAGTACCGTCCCCTGGGCCAAAGTAATAGGCCCATTAGGGATGGAGTACCGGGGAGCCGGAGGCGGAGGAGGATAGGGATAACGCTGCGAATAGCCCGGAGGGGGCGGCGGATAACCCGGCTGCTGGCCATAGGTGGGCGGAGGATAGCCCGGTCCGGGAGCATTCTGAGGATAGCCCGGCTGCTGCGGGTTCTGAGGGTAACCCGGTTGGGGCTGATCGTTGGGCTGCTGCGGATATTGGGGCGGAGCATTTTCCTGCCCGTTCGGCGAGTACTGAGGCGGGTTCTGGTTTTCGGCCGACTGCGGCGCGCCGTTATCGTCGTTCGGGTCGGGAGCCGGCTGGGAAGACTGGTCATTCTGCGCATCGGCCGGGTTGCCGACCTTGAGGTGATTGTTGACCTTGGTCACGCCCGGAATCCTGCTGACAATCGACTCGGCCAGCTGCTTCGACGCTTCGCTCGAAACTGTCCCCGAAAGAGTGACCTGGCTCTGGATCGTCGCGGCCGTAATCAGATCGTTCTTCAGGGCCTGGGAGTCATCCAGCGCCTTCACTACATCCATTTCAATCTGGCCGTCACTGCGCTGTCCGTTCTCCTGAGCCACATCCGGGGTTGGTCCGGGATCCTGCTGTGCCAAACCCCACCCGCGGGCAAAGATAAGTACCGCAGTCAATGCCAGAGCCTGAGGAAACATCCGGGTAAGCCATGGCCTGTTCATCTCTGTTTTTTCTCCTCCGCTTGCGAAGATCCTCGCGCTGCCGTCTTCGATCGGGCATTTAGGCGCCGCCGCAAGTCGATGCGCTCCGGGATCTATCCACTTAGACGGACAAACCGCTTGCGCAGTCAATGATTTGAACCCCACCGCGGGGGAAAAGTTCCGCGAAATTCTCCGCCGTCCCGGAGGCAAATTCGCGATCGCTCATGGGCGCCTTCCCCTCCCTTGGATGCCTCAGGCGAGCGAAGGCCGCGCCATCATGATCAGTTTCTCGTTGTCGGGGAGAAATATCTGGAAAACGGTGCCCGAGGGACTGCCGGGACCGCCCGCCCGGCTGCGTACGTGAATGATTCCGCGATGTTTAAGGATGATCTCGTGGCTTACCCACAGCCCCAGCCCGGTTCCCGTCGATTCTTTTGTGGTGAAGAAGGCCTCGAACACCCGGTCGCGGACATCCTGTTCCATGCCGAATCCGGTATCTGCCACCGTGAAACGGACACCGTTCACTTCGGGGAAAGCCCAGCTTCGCGAGCGGCGGGCACGCACCACAAGCCGTCCCCCGCCACTGGTGGCATCAATCGCGTTCCCCACGAAATTGGCGAGCACCTGGCGAATCTCGCCCGCATAGCAGAACAGATCCATCTGGGGATCGTATTGCCGCTCCACGTCGATGCCATAGGTTTTCAGGCGGCCCTGGTAGAGGTCGAGGACCGAATCGAGCAGCTCCGCCATGTTGGCGCGGTGCGGCAAAGTGGACTGGCGGTAGAAGCGCAGCGTCTGTTGCGCGATTTCGGCGATGCGGCGCCCTTCCCGTTCGGCCATGGTCACGTACTTCATGGCCGCCTCGTCGAGGTCGCAGAAGTTCCGCAACAGGTAAAGCAGGTTGGTGATCGCCTCGAGAGGATTGTTGACCTCGTGGGCGATGGAGGCAGCCAGCCGCCCGGTGGCATCGAGCTTCTCGGTCTTGCGCAGCATCTCCTCGCTCTGCTTGCGTGCGCTGATGTCCTGCACAATGATCCCGGCCCAGCGCACCTGGTTGAGGGTGGTGCGAATGGGATAGGTGCTGACGAGCCAGGTTTGGGAGCGCCGCGGCTCCCCACCGATGACATTAATTTCCAGTTCGCGCTCCGGGGCCTCGCTGGCGAAAACCCGTCCCACCGCGTCCTCGAGCTCTTTTCCGGTAGGCTCGGGCAGAAGTTCCGGAAGCGTTTTTCCCAGATGCCGGCTGGGTGGCCGGGAAGTCAATTCCGCGAACACGTGATTGACCCGCACGCAGCGGCAGCGACGGTCGAAGAAGGAAAGCCCGATCGGCGCGTTGGCCAGCATCGAGTCCAGCAGCGACAACGTGTCGTTCAGTCCCGATCGCTGCTCCTCGATCGATGCCACCATGCGGTTGAAGGCCTCGATCAGGTCTCCGAACTCGTTGTCGCCGGTCATCGGAAGGGGGAAACTCTCCGTGCTTCCCTGGGAGGTCATCAGCGCCCGCGTACCAGTGTGAAGAATGCCCAGAGGCCTGGAGATGGAGCTGGAAATGAACCACACCAGGGCGGTGGAGGAGAGAATCCAGACAATGCCAAAAATCAGGGTGCCGCGAACGACGATCAGAAGCTGTTCGCGGTCCCACTCCCGGTCTGTCTCGACCCAGGCATACCCCCGCAGCTTCGTACCGATATAGATCGATTGAACCCCTTCCCAACGGTCTTTGCCGAACACGAATACGCGCGGGATGCCGCTCCGGATGAGAGACAACTGGGCCCTCTCCTCCGGATCGAGAAACGTGCGGCTTGCCAGCCCGGGGCTGACAAAAAGCATGTTTCCGCTCGGATCGGTGACTTTGACCTGGGAGACGCTGGGCGCCTTCCCCATCATCCTGACCGCGAGCGCCAGCCAGTCGGACCGGTCCAGGAGAATGGCTTCTTCGGCTTGCGAGGCAACGGAATTCGCCTGGCTGGCCAATCGCTCCTGGGCGTGGCGGCGCACATCTCTCCCCTGAAGCCGGACCAGCAGAAGCGCGAAGAGCACGATCGAGAGCGCCTCCAGCAGTACCAGCCCGAAGAGCATTTTCCAACGGATGCTGCGCGGCCACCAGCGCATGGACGAACCTCAAATCCAGAGGGGGATGTGACTTTAGTGTACCGGAAGTCGCGGGCCTTGATGCGCTCTATATTGGAGAGGAAGTGTAAATTCACCTTGACGTTAGAGCGCGCGCAATCTGCTTGCCGTGGAATCGGCCGTTCTCGATGAAAATCTCATTGGTACGCGAGCCGGCCACGATAACGCCGGCGAGATAAATGCCAGGCACGTTGCTCTCCAGCGTTTCCGGATCACATAAAGGTAGACGATAAGGGCCATCGAAGCGAACACCCATGTTCTCCAGAAAAGTGAAGTCGGGCCGGTATCCCGTCATCGCGAAGACAAAGTCATTGCGCAGAACCTCGCGTCCCCCGGGCGTCTCGACCACTACCGTGTCGGGTGTAATTTCGATGACCCGCGAACCAAAGAGGGCCCGGATCTCTCCGTTCTTGATCCGATTCTCGATGTCCGGCTTGATCCAGTACTTTACGTGGCGATGAATTTCCCCATCCCTGTGAATGAGCGTCACGCGAGCCCCATGACGCCATAGCTCCAGCGAAGCAATGGCTGCGGAATTCTTGCCGCCGATGACAACGACATCGGTCCCGAAGTAGGGATGAGGGTCGTCGTAATAGTGGTGTACCTTGCCGAGGTCCTCGCCGGGAATGCCGAGATAGTTAGGCAGGTCGTAGTAGCCGGTGGCGACGACCAGGTTGCGGGCGCGAAGAATGTTCGGGCGGGCGAAACGATCCTGAATGTGAACTGCGAACGCGCCATCCGATCCCTCGACCCGCTCGACCTGCTGGTACTGCCGGACATCGAGTTTGTAAAACGCCGTGACCTGGCGATAGTACTCGAGAGCTTCGTTCCGGGTCGGCTTGGCATTGGGACTGGGAAACGGGATGTCGCCAATCTCGAGCAGCTCCGACGTGGTGAAGAAGGTCATGTGCGAAGGGTAGTGAAACAGCGAATTGCAAACGCACCCCTTGTCGACCGAGACGACCCGCAGACCGGCGCGCCTGGCTTCGATAGCACAGGCGAGGCCGGTTGGACCGGCCCCGATCACCAGGAGATCGAAAAGCACTCCATCCGCCGGTTCGTTGCCGCGTTCGGGCATGGTCTGGGGCTGGGAAACCGGAACAGAATCCACGGGATAGTCGGTCATAACTTTTAGATTAGGGCATGGCGGGGCCGGGGATGGCGACTGGCCTGAGCTTCAGGAACGAAGTATGATGCGGCTCCATAGGGAATGCCATGGCGAATCCGCCCGCCGAAGACCCGCGCCTCACCCGCCTGTCTCAACTTGCTCTCGCCCTTCCGGAAGCGAGCCGGCAGGTCTTCGGGACGCACGCGCAGTTCCTGGTACGGAAGAAGACGTTCGCTTACTTCCTCGACAACCATCACGGAGATGGCATCGTCGCGGTTACGTGCAAGGTATTGCCCGGCGACAACAAAGCCCTGGCCGAGGCCCAACCGCGACGGTTCTACCTTCCCGCATACATCGCATCCAGAGGCTGGGTGGCGCTGCGCCTTGACCGGGGAAAAATCGATTGGGACGAAGTGAAGGACTTGTTGTGGGGGAGCTACGCGCTCGTAGCACCCAGACGGTTGGCTGAACAAGTGAATAACCTGCTTTCATGACCGCCCTGGCAGCCGTCCGTCGCATCCTTTACCCTTGAATCGTCGAAACCCGGGTATGGTGATGTGGATGAGACCGTACATCTTGCCTGCTGCCCTGCTCGTCATGTGTGCGCTTCCAGTCGCCGCGCAATTGGAGGACGCGGATGCGACGACTCAGTCGAAGTGCAATGAGTATCTGAAAACTTCCCTGCCGCCGGAAAGCCGGCAAGTAACGGTCGTCACGAAGTGGCCCGATTGCAACTCGTACAAGTTCTATTCCGGGTTGGGAACGAAGGTCGACTTCGCGGCGGCGCGCAAGTGTGCGTGGGCGGAGCGGCTGGCGACGCAGGCGGAGCTCGAACCAAGATATACGGTTGCAAGCGTCTTGGGCGGGTCGGCTATGCTTGCTACCCTTTACGCCAACGGAGAAGGGGTGGAACGGAACATACCTCTGGCGCTGCGTTTCGCCTGCGAAGAGGGCTGGGCGCCTGCCGAATTCTCTGCGCGCATTGAGCATCTGGAATCAATGCAGAAATCGGCCGGAGCCGACGCCAAATTCAGCTATTGCGACGACATCACCAGTGGCGCCATGGAAGGCTACTGCGCCGCCTATTTCCGGGAGTTGGCCGATCAGGACCGGGCGAAGACGCTTGACGCCATCCCGGAGCGGTTTACTCCGGCCCAGCGGGATGCCTTTTCCGAGCTCGTCCTTGCGCAGCAAGCCTACGCGCTGGCACACGGAAACGGTGAAATCGGCTCAAGCGGAACCGCACGCTCCATGTACGCGATCGACGCCGAGCAGACGCTGCGAGGCGATTTCCTGGCGGCGGTTCAATCGTTCGAAGCAGGACACTATCCGGGCGGCTCTCCAGCCAGCTTCGCCGAAGCCGACGCGCGCCTGAATCTGGCCTATAAAAAAGCCGTCGCATATGCCGAAGCACACAAGGCGGATAACGGGGCCGTACAGCCCGATGGGATTCGCGACGCAGAGCGTGCGTGGCTGAAGTATCGCGATGCCTGGGTTGCGTTTGCGAAACTGCGCTATCCGGCGGTCCTCGCTGAAGCCTGGCTTACGTTGTTGAGCAAAGACCGCACTTCCATCCTCGATGGTTCCTTCTGCGATATGGATGCCATCGCAAACGGCGATAAACGGTGCGCGCATCAGGGCGACACTTATAAACCCCGTCCGTTACCCTAAAGGGATCGACAAACCGAGGGAACCCAACCATGACCGTCGTCAAGCAGGAAGACTTCATCGCCAGCGTCGCAGGCGCGCTGCAGTACATCAGCTATTACCACCCGGCGGATTACATCAAGAGCCTGGCCACGGCCTACGAGAAAGAGGAGTCGCACGCGGCCAAAGACGCGATGGCGCAGATCCTGATCAACAGCCGCATGTGCGCCGA
>DASXGD010000273.1:0-9340 GCA_036489245.1 Occallatibacter sp.
CAGTACCCGGCGGGCCTCACGCCGGTGCATTTTCTTCGCCTCGCGCTCACGCGCGGTTCCGAAAGCGTTTCATCGAACTTCTACCTGCGCGGTCTGGAACCCGGCGATTACCGCGCCATTCGCCAGCTGCCGAGACCGCAAGTGAAGGCGGCAACCACAACGGAGCAGCAGGGCAATCGCTGGCAACTCAAGACCGTGCTGAGTAACAGCGCTTCCTGGCCGGCACTCATGGTCCGGCTCAAGGCCGTACGCGAGAAGACGGGCGACCGCATCCTCCCCGCCATCTATTCCGACAACTACGTCGCGCTCATGCCGGGCGAAAGCCGTACCCTGCTCACCGAAGTCGACGAACGTGATACCCGCGGCGAAAAGCCGGCGATCGTGGTTTGCGATTAGGGTCACTGTTCCGGGGCAGCGGGGAACGCGCTAAGTAAGGAGTCTCCCGATTTGACGAACTCTCCCAAAACTCAGCCGGCGAGCATCGAAAAGCGAAGCCGTAAACTCTCGGTAGATCAAAAGCCGACCATGAGTGACGTGGCTCGGTTGGCTGGGGTCGGTACGATGACCGTTTCACGTGTTCTCAGTGGAACGGTCCCTGTCTCGCCGGAGACAGCCGAGCGGGTGCGCACGGCGATTGAGCAGTTGAGGTACCGCCCCAACGAACTCGCGCGTGCGTTCCGCGGCCAAAGGAGCCGGACCATCGGCCTCATTATTCCTTACCTCTATGATCCGTTTTTTGCCATCTGCGCTCATGCGGTCACTACCGTTGCGAGGGAACACGGCCACTCCGTCATCATCACGACTTCAAACGAAGATCCAGATACCGAATACGAGCAAGCAGAGCAAATGCTGCAGCGGAACGTGGATGGCCTGGTGGTGATTCCCGCCGGATTTCACGGTTCGCGCCTTTCGCGGGCTCTATTCGGCAAGACTCCCGTTGTTGTTTTCGACCGGCCGATCTCTGACTCCGCAGTGGACGTGGTGCTCGTGCAGAATACTTTGGGTTCGCGCCGGGTTGTTGAGCACCTGATTGAACATGGACATCAACGCATAGTTTTTATGGGACTCGATCGCGCCCTGTTTACCATCAACGCGCGATTCCTCGGGTACCGCCGCGCCATGAAGGATGCGGGCTTGCCGGAGATCTCATTCTTTGGCTGCGAGTCGCAGGAAGATACCCTGATGGCCCTGAAGGAAAAGATGGTAGAAAAGAACCCGCCGACGGCCGTCTTTGCATCGAATACCCTGGCGTCGCGTTATGTTCTGAGCGCGGTTCTGCACCTGGGATTGAAAATGCCAACCGATCTTGCCTTTGTCGGCTTTGACGACTTTGACATGGCCGAAGCCACTTCCCCGCCGCTCACGGTTGTGCGTCAGCCTGCGCAGGAGATGGGCCGGGTCGCCACAAGCCAGCTCTTCGATCGCATTGAGCGCGGCGAACTGCCACAAACCGGAAGCCGGATCGTTCTTCCAGTAGAGATTGTGTTACGTCGCTCGTGCGGGTGCAGGCACCGTACCGCATTGGTCATCGGCTAGTCAGAATGGGTCGGAGGGTTTTGTCCTCCAACCCATTCTCAGAGACAGGCGCACCGGGCGGACTCCGGGTATCATCTAGAATCGGAATTTCGCGGCGAACTGCAGGCGGCGAGCATTCCCGGAATAGCTTTGAATTTCGGCGAACGTTCCACTGGTCAAGCTGGTATTGGGCCCGCCCAGGTTCGGGTGGTTGAATGCATTGAACATTTCCACGCGGCACTGGACGTTGTAGCGGCCATCGTGAAAGGCCGTATTCTTCGCGATCTGCAGATCGAAGTTCTGACTGCTCGGATTGTTCACGTTACTGATGGTGCGTGGCGCGTTGCCGATTTCGTAGGAGATCGGCAACGAGTAGACGTTCGGGTTGAACCAGCGCTTGTAGGAATTGCTGGTCAGCTTCGCGCTCGTTCCGGTCCAGTCCGGCCGCTGCGAGAGGCCGCCGTATGTTTCCTTGGTTGTGCCGTTGTCCACGCTCCCCAGGACGATAGGAGTTCCGGTGGCCCAGTTCTCAACGCCGCTGAGCTGCCAGCCGTTGATCAACTTGTCTAACCCGGTACCCGCCGAGCTTGCAAACTGTTTCCCGTGACCGAAGGGCAGCTCATAGACAAAGCTGCCGGCGATCACGTAGTCCAGATTCTGCGCGCCAATGCCCCATTCCGCTCTCGGGTTGTACTGATCGGCATAGGTGCCACTGGTGGGTCCAAGGTAGCCCACGGGAGAGGCGCCGTTGTCGTATTGGCGTCCATCGGTGAACGAAACCAGGAACGACAACCCATTGGACATTCTCTTGTCAGCACGGAGGGTGAACCCCTGGTAGCTGGATGCGGAATCAGGTTTGCGGAAGGAGTTCACACCCTGGTATTGCGGATACCGGTGCAACAGCTGCGAACGAGCCACCGTCGATCCACCAAGTCCAAGGCCGGGGACATAGAAAGGACTGCCCGGCTGAAGTACCGAGAAGAAGGGGTTAGCCACCTGTTGCGACAGCGTGCATTGCGCCGTCGATGCGCCCACCGTGCAGCCGTTTGCAATCAGGGTATTGGTGCTGAGCTGGTCGAAGGGTTTGCCCGGGTCGCCGTTGACCAGGAACAGCCCCTTGTTCCCCAGGTAGCCGACCTCCAGCTGCATGTTCCACGGAAGGGCGAACTGCGCGCTGGCATTCCACTGAATCGAGTAAGGGTTCCGGTACGAGTCAAAGTATGCGGTCGACATTCCGCTTCCGATATCGATACCCTGCACACACGCGGCGCTGCTGAGGCAGTTGGGATCCTGCCCCTGCGCGATGGCATATCCCGTCGGAAAGGGATTCTGTGCCGAGGCGGAGAGAAGTGGATCCGGGCTGTACAGCGTGGCGACGGGCAGGGAAGTCTGATTGTCGAAGCTGGGTTGATAGTTGGATTGGACCGCGAATCCGTCGTCTCCCGACCCGCCCGAAGTGCCCGAGGCTTGGAGTGCGGACGGTTGAAACACCAGGCCGCCGCCGGCACGAACCACAATTTTTTGTGACGGATTGTACGCCAGGCCGAAGCGAGGCGCAAAGTCGGTCTTTTGTACCGGCGCTTGCCGTCGACCATACAATGCTCCCGGCATGCCCACGATGGTCATGGCGCCCTGCAGGTTGCTGCAGGCGGGACAGGTTTCACCCGCGGACGTCAGGCTTCCCTGAATCTGGCCGCTATATGCCTGGAGCGGGGACGCCTCAGTCGGATCCCAGAACACCATTTGGTTGTTCTGTTCCACACGCGGTACCTCCCAGTCATAGCGCAACCCGATGTTGAGCGTGAGCTTGGGAGTAACCTTCCAGTCGTCCTGGCCGTAGAACGCCCAGTACTGACTCGTAGTAATGTACTTCGGATCGTTGGTGATGTTTCCGCCTTGCGCCAGCCCCAGAAGAAGTGAAGCCAGCGAGTAACCGGTCGATCCGTCGAATGATTGCGGGTATTGCCGCGTCCAGCTATCGTCCGACGTAAAAGTTCCCGACGGGTACGTATATTGATAGAAGTTGAGACGCAGCGCGCGGAACTCGCCGCCAACCTTGAAGCTGTGCCCGCCCGCAATCTTGACCAGGCTGCCATTGATACTCTGCGCCAACGGATTTTCCTGCAGGCCTTCATATCCAAGCGGACCAAGATCGGTGAAGGATCCGTTATTGGCGCCGCTGAAACCGAAGTGCGGAAAGATCGACAGTTGCTTCGACGCTTGTGCCACGTAATTCGAGTCGAATCCGAGCTTGCCGGGATCGAATGTTCCTCCAACCGGTACCCGGTTCGACGTCTGCTTGGAGTAGCCATACCGAAATTCGCCGAGCAGGCTGGGCGTGAAGGTGACCGTGTTGTTGAATGAACCGCTATAAACGTAGCCGTGCCCCTGGCCTCCGTAGCCACCATTCGTGGCCGCATTTTCAAAGCTGTTAAGGGCGCTGTAATTGTTGCCGTTCATCGAATAGCGCAGGAAGCTGTGCCACTTGGAGGTGGGATCGTAATCCACGCGCGAATCGAAATGCCAATAATTGTTCGGCACGCTGCCCGTGATCTGATAGTTGTTGTTCGCGTTCCCTGCGCCGGAGATGTTGGGTGCGGGGAAGTACTGCAGCGCATTCAACGCAACCTGGGAAATGCGTGAAGCGGGAATGATGTTGTACTGGTCACCGACCTGGAAGGGCTGGCGGACGAAAACGCCCTGGGCATTCTTGGCCACCGTATCGGGATCGAAGAGGACGGGCGTCGTCGATCCGAAAAGCTTGGTAAAGTCGCCGCTGTATACCGAGGGATCCGGAACCTTGTCCGACTCGTACTGACCGGCCTGCTGGCGCGAGTCCTCGTAATCGAAGAAGAAGAACGCCCGGTTCTTGATGATCGGTCCGCTGACGGTGCCGCCGGTCTGGTATTGATGCATATCCGGTTTGGAGTTGGTGTTCTTGACGCCCGGTGAGCCGAATGGAATGGCATCGAGAGAACCTTCCTGGATGAATTCAAAAAAGCTTCCGTGCCATTGGTTTCCGCCGCTCTTGGTGATCAGGCTCTCGGTACCGCCGGAGAATCGGCCGTACTCCGCAGCCAGAACGCTGGTCTGGACGTTGATTTCCTGAACCGAATCCTCCACCGGCGTATAAGTGCTGATGTTGTTGCCGATGTTGTTTTCCGGCGTGATGTTGGTCATGCCGTCGATCAGCTGTTCGTTGTTGCCGTTGCGGCTCCCGCCAATGTGCGGAGTCGACGCGTTGCCAACGTTATTCACGCCGGGAACCAGCATCGCGAAATCGAATGGGTTGCGGCCGTTGTCGGGAAGTTCCAGGAGGGTCTCGCTCTGGATCGTGTGGCCAAGAGTCGCACTGTCCGTCGTCAGCGTTTCTGACGTCGCACTGACGGCGACAGTTTGAGTTACGACTCCCACGTCCAGCTTGAAATTCACCGGCCGCGATTCCGTAATCTGCACCAGGATGTTTTCTTCCTTCGAAACCTTGAACCCGGGTGCCACGACCGTGACCGTGTAGTTGCCCGGCTCGACGAACGGAATGAGATACCGGCCGCTGGAATCGGTGCTCGTCCTCCGCTCCTCATTCGTCGTGGTCTTGAGAATTGTGATGCCCGCTCCCTGCACCGCCGCTCCGGTCTTGTCGGTCACCACACCCTGTATGGTGCCGGTGGGTGTCTGCGCCATGGCGGAGATCCCTGCACAAGCGAGTACGATCAGGCAGACAAACCAGCAGAGTTGTTTCATGCCGCCTCCTCATGAATTGCGTTGACTCAGGTTCTTGCTCGAGTGGGCCTTCCGTTCAACACGACCCCTCCGCAAAGCCGGACGATAACGGTATCAGCGTGGGTACATTGTGGTACCGATATCATCGTGACCACTCATCAATACATCGGCTGTTCTTGGCTTGTCAAGCATATTATTGAACCAAGGGCGCATTCTTTCTGGTAACGTGATTTGTTGTCAGATAACGGTATCAGGGAGGTTCTCCTTATGACGGGCCTAACTGGGGAATCCATCCTCGTCTACGACGTGGGGGGCAGCCACATTTCCGCCGCCCAGTGCCAAAAGAGCGGCTATCGCCTTAGCCACGTGGCTTCTGCTCTTTACCCCGGGGAGCAATCCTTGAATGCGTTCCTCGATGTGCTCTATTCCCTGGGAACGAGAGCTTCCGAAGGCGCGACAGGAATCGCCGGCGCTGAACTCGCGATGCCGGGACCATTCGATTTTCAGGCAGGTGTGAGCCGGATGACACATAAGCTGCCTTATCTCTATGGAGTCGACCTGCGCGCCGCGTTTGCGAAACGGGCGGGCTGGCAGCCGGAGCAGGTACGCTTCCTCAAAGACGCCGCTGCCTTTCTCCTTGGGGAAATCGGCGCGGGCGCCGCGCTCGGATTTGCGCGTGCGGTCGGCATTACCCTGGGGACCGGCGTGGGTTGCGCTTTTGCGCTCGAGGGTCGCATCGTTTCAGAGTGCCCGGGCGTGCTGTCGGGCGGAGAAATATGGGATCTGCCTTTCGAAGGCGGCATCCTGGAAGATCGCGTCTCATCCAGAGCCATCCGAAGCAGCTATGAACGCCGCACCGGCATAAGCCGCGAAGTCGTGGACCTGGCTGCGGCGGCTCGCTCTGATCCGGCGGCTAACCAGTCCTTCCTCGAATTTGGCCGCTACCTGGGCCTGGCTTTGCGGATGACGCTGACGGCATTTGCGCCCGAGGTTGTTGTCCTGGGGGGAGGGATTTCCCGCTCCGCTCATTTGTTTCTGCCCGCCGCGCAAGCCGAGTTGAACGACACCACGATTCAAATCCGTGTATCCGCGTTGCTCGACCATGCTCCATTGGTTGGCGCCGCGGTGGCGTGGTTCAATGAGAAGAACGGTGCCGAGATCAAGTCTGGATCGCCGGTGAGCAGCACCGCACACGCCGATGCGCATTAGCTCTTTCATAGCCGGACTGGCCGTGGTCACCGTTCAATTCGGCGGCCACGGCCAATCGCGCAGCGCTTGCCGCGGCCCCGATCCGCTCGAAGCCGCTGTCCGCGATCATCCCAGCGCGAGAACGTGGGCGGCGTTGGGTGGCTGGTTCGGCGAGCAGCAGCAATACCGCTGCGCTCTTTCCGCGTTTCAAACCGCCTTGCGTCTCGATCCACAGTCGGCGGAACTTCACTATTACGCCGGTCTGACTCTCCACTCCGAAGGCAGCAGCCAGGAAGCCTTGCGCGAGCTTCAGCGTTCGACGGAACTGGATCCCGGCCAGGTGCGCCCTCGCCTCCTGGCCGGCGCGATTCTGAATGACTCGGGTAAGCACGCCGAAGCCGAGAAAGCATGGGAACAGGCGCTGCGCATTGATCCGAACTCGGTAATCGCCCTCGACTGGCTGGCCAAGGCGCGCATCTCGGATGGACAGTTCGAAGCCGCGATCGATCTGCTCAGTAGTGCGCCCGCCGACGAGGAACTTACCCTCGACATGGCCCTGGCCTACTCCCAGGATGGGCTCTTCGACAAGGCCGCCACTACCCTGGTCACGGCGCTGGCCAAGACGCCCGCAGACATTCGCTTGAACACCGCGCTCGCCACCGTGTACGTTCAATCGCATCGCTACCAGGATGCAAGCGAGGTTCTCCGTCGTGCTCTGAAGGTTCATCCCGATGACCCTGAGCTGCAGTCGCGGTACATGCAGGTGCTTGTGCTCCTGGATGACGCGGCGACCGGGCTTCCCCTTGCGCAGCAAATCCTCAAGCGAGATCCCGGCAACTTTGACGCCTTGTACATTGCCGGCATTTTTGAAATTGATGCACAGCAATACGCCGCCGCGATCGAGCATCTGCGAGCCGCAACCGCGCTCAACCCGAGTCATTACGATGTGCGCTACCAGCTTGGACTTGGGCTGTTTCGCACCCAGCAGGCCGAGGCTGCGCGCGAGCAGTTGGAAAAGGCAGTTTCGCTCGATCCGAACCAGGCACAGGCTCACTTCCAGCTGGCGCAGGTCTTACGCGCCGAGGGGAAAACAAGCGACGCCCAGATACAGCTCAAGCTCTATCAGGAAAGGGCGCAGGCCGAGACGATGAGGGCGCTTGCGGCCAACAAATCCAGCCAGGCCGCCGAAGCGTTGAGAGCCGGCAACGCTAAGGCTGCCTCCGGCTTCTACCGGGAAGCCGTTGCGGCTCGGCCGGACGACCCCACTCTCCAATACAATCTCGCTCTGGCCCTCGAACAGTGCGGCGATCAAGCCGGAGAGCGGTCGGCTCTCGAACAAGCAGTGCAACTCCGGCCGGCTTTTCCTGAGGCGGAAGATCGACTCGGATATCTGGCCGCAAATGCGGGCGAGACTGCGGCCGCTGAACAGCATTTTCGGAGCGCCCTCAGTGCCGCGCCCGGATATGCCGAAGCGGCCAATAACCTTGGAACCCTACTGGGCAAGCAGGGCCGGGACCATGAAGCGGAGATTTATTTTCAGTCGGCCGTTGCATCCAATCCCCGCCACGCCGCGGCGTGGATCAACCTGGCCGCCACGTTGGCCAGCGAATCTCGTTTCGTTGAGGCACGCGCTGCCGTTGAAAGTGCGCTCAAAGTCAATCCCAACGATGCCGACGCATTGCGACTCGGCCACATGCTGCCCGTTCCGCCGGGCGGGTCAGCCAGTGATGGCCTGGTCAAGTCCGGGCAGAAGCCTGAAACCCATTAGCTATGCCGAAGCGCGATGTTTCCCCCTGGTCTCGTCGCCGCCTGCTCCAGGCTGGCGCGCTGGCGGCCGGACCAGCTCTCGGGCTCCGGTTTTTACGCGCCGTCGATGCACCATCGCCGGCGCTCGCGCCCTTCTCCCGCTTCACCGATGTCGCCGCCCAGGCCGGCCTGACACAGCCGATCGTCTATGGAACTCCCGGCCAGGTCACTTATATCAACGAATCCATGGGAGGCGGTTGCGCGTTCTTCGATTACGACAACGACGGTTGGATGGACGTATTCATTGTGGGAGGCCGAAGGCTGGATGGTGTGCCGCCCGGTTCAGGAAACCGGCTTTACCACAACAATCGCGATGGCACGTTCACCGACGTGACTGCCAGAGCTGGAGTCTCTGATCCGGGGTGGGCCAACGGTGTCTGCGTCGGCGACTACAACAACGACGGCTTCGAAGACCTGTTCGTCACCTATTACGGCCACAACCGCCTGTTCCGGAATAACGGCGACGGCACGTTCAAAGATGTAACCGCCGAGGCGGGTCTACTGCATCCGGGAACGCGCTTTGGCGCGGGGTGCACCTTCCTCGACTACAACCGCGACGGGCAGCTGGATTTGTTTGTCGCCAACTACGTTGACTTCGACCTTGGGCATGCCCCCAAGCCCAACGCGGATATATCCACCTGCGCGTATGAAGGAGTGGCGGTCTATTGCGGGCCGCGCGGCCTGTCCATTCCCACCCATGCTCTCTATCGCAACAACGGCGATGGCACCTTCACTGACGTGTCCAGGTCATCCGGCATCGAATCGGTCAAGACTTCCTATGGCCTTTCGGCAGTGTCACTCGATGTGGATGAGGACGGCTGGCCGGACATTTTCGTAGCGTGCGACTCGACACCCTCGCTGCTGTTCATGAACAATCACGATGGCACATTCCGCGAAGAGGCCCTGCTCCGCGGTCTCGCCGTCAGCAGCGACGGCCAGAACATGGCCGGCATGGGCATTGCCGCCGGCGACTACGACCTGGACGGGCATATTGATATCTTCAAGACCCACTATCAACAGCAGTCGAACGGCCTTTACCACGGCAACGCGAAGGGCGAATTCGATGATGTTACCGTCCCCGCCGGCATCGGCCCGGAACGCCGCTTCGTGA
>DASXGD010000276.1:0-16908 GCA_036489245.1 Occallatibacter sp.
CGACAAACGCGCAAAAGGACCACAACGAAACCGGGCAAAGTCGCGAATTTTCGGCTGGTTCCGGATCGCTTTCGATTTCTAAGTTTCTCGATTTTATGGTGGACGCGGAAGGAATCGAACCTTCAACCTGTCGGTTAAGAGCCGAATGCTCTGCCAGTTGAGCTACGCGTCCATGGCTCGAAGACCGTGCGAAGGAAACGTCTGTGCACGATCGAGGCAGACAGCTTTGAACTGCCGCCACCTTGAAGAGGATAGCATATCGATGAATTGATTTCCAAAGCTGCGGGCGGCCAGGATTCCACATCTCAAACCTTTAGCGCAGGCACACCACGGAGCTTTTCCGCAGGGAAACTCACCCAGTTCACAGTCGATGATTTGGATTAGAAAGTGAAGGCGAAACCACCGCTCACGCTACGCTGATCTTGGGCAAACATTAACACTGAGCCGTCGGTGAGCACGAAAGGCCGGAAGCCTTGTGCCAGCAGGTTGTGGACGTCCACCATGACGTCAACACTCCTGCCTCCCTCGCGCCGGTAGTTTACCGGCTGGCGAAGATGGAGATTGAAGAAAGGCTCTGCGGCATCGCCGGCGAACGGAGCCACCCGCGTTACGGTCTCTTCGGGCTGCCACCGATAACTCGCGCGCCAACGAGTGCCGGTTCCGTCGAGCGTCCCTGAAAGCGAGATGGAGTACATGGTTGTGCGTCGCGGGCGGGCCGACGCCAGCACCGCATTGAAGGGCAGAGCACGTCGGGTAGCCGGCATCACAAGGGCGTCGCCATTGGCAAAGCTGACGCGAATCTCGTTATCAGCCGGGAGGCGATGACTCACCGTCGCCACCACCCCGGATGTGAAAAAGCTCGTGCCCGCGGCGCGGATCAGATGAGCGGCGCTGTCGATCAGGGCGTCTCCCCCAAACTGCGCATCGCCGTCAGCAGCCATACGAGTCATGGCTTCCAGCACAGGATGGTCCATCCGGTCTGCATAGACCAGAAATGCAACGTCGGAGGCGTCGGTCCTACGGTCCCAGCCGACCTCCTGGTGCGATCCCCGCTCCAGGACCAAACGGCCGTTTTGTACGGAAACCGCAGGCAGCCATCCCGACGCATCGGATTCAGCCTCCACCCGAGTACCGGGCACGATCGTGGTCATCCGATATTGAACTGTCGAACTGCCCGTGCGCCAGCCCGCCGTTGCGTACGGTAGCGCAGCTACAACCGTGTTGGGTGACTTCGCAGCAAAGCGTGCAACCAACTGCTCGGAGCCGACTTCTGCCTCGAATTCATCCCCCAGGTGCAGCGTCTCCGAGGTACGCATGCCGGCTTCATACAGCCCTTCCGCACCCGCGCCGTCCACTTCCGGATGAATGGCCACCGCCGCTACCGTCTGTACCGAACCTGCGTACCCGAGTTCCTGGCGGAAACCCAGCATAGACTCCATCCCTCCATCCGAACCGGGCTCAAAGTCGACGCGAGCCAGCAACTCGCGGCTGTTCGAGGGCGTGTTCTCCATCTCCGCCGTGATCCGCTCGCCGTTTTCGCCAAACGTCCCCTGCTGGCCAGTAGCCATCAAGCGGGCCTTGAGCTTGGGAGCAGCGCCCGCTTTTTCCGAAACCACCACCAGGGGTCCGTCCTCGAGCCAGCGCAGCAATGGGCGATTGGCCGCGGAGCGCAAAGTCCACTTCCAGTCGTCCTTCTGTGCGTCGACCGCGCGCGGTTCCGCCGGGAGCCACTGCATCACTTCATAGAGGGTGTTGAGGGTCAGATTCACAACCGTATTGGCGCGGACGCGGACATTTTCCCGCACCGACGGTAAAAAGGCCGTTCCCATGGCCTTGACTGCATATTTTCCGGGAAGAACTGTCGCGAAGGAGAACCGGCCTTTGGCCGTGGTGTACACCGTGGAGACAACCGACATGTCGGGGCGCAGCAGCTCAACGACCGCCCCGATCTGGGGCACGCCCGACGAGTCCGAGACCATTCCGCTGATTGAGGGTGGGCCGGCCCAAACGGCCGAGGTACTCCCCAAGCCTACCAGCACTGCAAACAACGCGAGATGGAGCCTGCGCATAATCACTGATATTGGTGATCGGGCGGCATCCCTGGCGAAATTCCTTCAAAGAGTCCCGCCCGGTTTCCCTGATCTGATGCCCGGTAACCCTGATGCACGGGACGATGCATACTATTCCACGACAAAAGGTGCCGATTGCGCAATCTCTTGTTTGGAGATTGTGTCATTTATTTTAATCGTCACCCTGTATTTGCCGGGCTGCAGGCCCGCCATGGGGAGCGATTTTTCCACGGTCAACTGATCGCTATGCGCTCCCAAGTCTTTTGAATCCAATTGCTTTTCAAATACCACCGTATTGCTGGAGCTGTCAATAATCTGGTAAGTAACCGTGGCCAGATTACTTTTGCTGGCCTCGTCGATCCCCAGATTGTAGACCTGCATCCAGAAATTCAGATCCTGGTTCCGTTTGAAATTGACCGGGGTGGCAGTATTGGGGGTCACCCGAGGGCAAATCTTCGTATTCCCGATCACGCAGTTGCCTGCACCAATCGAATGCGAATCCACCGGACTCATCTGGTCCGCCAGGATCAGCGAGGATGTAGCCAGCTTCTCATCGTGGTAGGTGGGCACGTCGATGCCCCGGCCGTAGATGCCGATATGGTCGGGGTTGTTCACGTCCTTGATGGCGATATCCAGGCGATAGAGGCCGGGCAGCAGTGGCACCGCCTTCCAGTAGATCGACTTGCGGTCCAGGCTCTTCTCCAGCAACTCGGCCGGCTGCTCGACTTCCACCGTGTCTTCAAAGGTCTGCACCGTCTTGTGGGTCAGCGTCGTCACCTTGCCCAGAATATTGACTACGCCCCGCGCCACCCCGTCCTTGGTCAAAAAGGTGACGTCGCGATTCTTGATCTGGATGGTAATTGGTACCAGCACGGTGTTTTCCGTCACCTTGATAAAGTCGGTGCGCACATCGAACGGGAAAATGGGACCGTTCAGGATGGTGTGTTCGGAGATGGCGTTGTCGAGATCCTTGAATTTGATCGGCGGGGGAGCAAAAATCTTGGCGGCCAGTTCAATGCGGTCAAACTGCTTCGATTGCTGTCCCTGCCCCAGGGGTCCGGTCCCCAGATTCTCGAATCCGCCCTTGAACCGGTCGGCTTTCTTGGCCTGGCCCATCTGTTCCCACTGGGTCAATCCCATGCCTGGCACATGCTGTAACGCGTCTTTTTCGCCGCGGTCGATGGTGAAGTGATAGTCGCCGCACTGGCAGGTATCGACAAACTCGAGGTCCAGGTTATCGCCGACGCCTTCGAGATAACGGTAGTGCCACACCTCAAAGGGAAATGTGGAGGTCTCGCCGCCGCCCTCGTCCATGGGGCGCTGATACGAACCGCCCGAGGGGTGGCTGTCGGTGGAGTCGGGTTTCCCGAACGCGATGTAGATGTGGCCGCGGTCTGTCTTCCAGCCTGGCTTGCCGGCCGCAAAATGCTCATTCGCATAGGCAATACGGCGATAGTGCTCTTCGCGGAACTCGTTTTCGGGAGAGTCGGGATTGGGATTGCGGCGCAGCCAGAACTGCTCAATGAATGCATCCCGCTCCTCATCGTTGCTGAGGTTCCTGAAGGCCTTCCGTTCCTCATCGGAAATAATGTAGGTCACGTCCTGGTCGAGCCAGGTCTTGTACGCGCCCTTTAACTCCTGGCGGACCGCTTTCTGGGCTTTGCGGGTTTCTTCGTCGCTCCGGGGTCTCTTGAGCGGGTCCTGCTCCTGTGCCTGTGAGTTAACCTGGGGGGCGGGGCTGGCCGGCTGTTGGCCATGGAGCCCGGCTGCTGAAGAGAGGGAGAGGCCGCAACCCAGTGCGGCGAAGAGAAACGGTGGGCGGTTGAACTTCATTGCCTTGAACAACTCCTGGATGCCTTATTCTACGGGTCCGGAACATCGTCGGGCAAGACGCCGAGGGTGGTTGGGCTTCTGCTTTAGACGGCCGGCTGGGCTTAACGTCATACTCCGCGCCCCAACAATTTAATGTGAGCCGCGATTTTTTGAGACCCCGAACGCCCTACAATCGTCCTAGAACTAGCGCAAACATCCGACTCATCCGCATCCGCCGTCGAGTACGCGGAACTTGTGCTCAACCGGCGAAGGCTGACACAGAGTCGCCGGGCGATTGGGACGGCCCGGATTTTGGCACCTCGGATTTGACTCGCTTGATCGGACCAGAGAGATCCGGAAGGCCATTCGATTGGCGCGGTTCCCGCCAGGGGTTTCCCAATTGGCTTGAGGATCGGGAGCCCCGATCGAGTGTCGTCTGCACCGCGGCGCGAAATCGATGGGCTTGGGAGTGCCCGGCCGGGGGATGCGGAACTTTGGCGGAGCACAATCGGAACTATCGCTGGGGCGATTGCGTAAACTTGGAATTGGGGAGACCTGGGAGCAAGCACTGCACATGAAAAAGATCCTTCTTATTGTTTTAGGCGTTCTCGTGGTTGCCGGGCTCGTCAGCTTCTATGTCGTCAAGCAGCAGTCCGGTTACACCAAGGTATTGACTGCCAAGCTTGTTCGCCAAGACCTGGCCACGATCGTCAGCGGCACGGGGCAGATCCGGCCCAAGACCTTCGTGAATGTGGGCGCTACTTCATTCGGGCGTATCACCCACCTCTACGTGAAGGAAGGGGATCACGTAAAGAAGGGCCAGGTGATTGCCACCGTCGAGAGCGTCCAGCCCGAAGCCAACGTCGAGGCTCAGAAAGCGCAGATCGAGTCCGCCAAAACCGACGTGATGTCGTATGTCGCGGCGGAAAAGACCGCTGAAGCCAACCTAGCCCATGCCAAGGCGGACCTGGAACAGAAGCGGCTTGATTGGGATCGTGCCCAGGGTCTGTACAAAGCCGGAATCATGGCCAAACAGGATTTCGATGCCAAGCAGGCGGCCTTCGCTACCGACCAGGCTTCCGTGGCCCAGGCAGAGGCCCAGTTGGCCCAGTCTCTGGCGCAGACCAATTCCGCCCGCGGCAAGGTGAACAATGCCACGGCCACGCTGCGATTCAACGAGGATGCGCTCAGCAAGACGGTATCGGTGGCTCCATTCGACGGCCTCGTGACCAACCTGCCGGTGCGCGAGGGCGAAACCGTGGTGGTGGGCATCCAGAACGCGGAAGGCTCTACCTTGATGACCATCGCGGACATGGCCGTGGTCACGGCCGAGGTCAAGGTCGACGAGACCGACATCGTGAACGTCAGGATTGGCCAGCCGGCCGATGTCACCATCGACGCCATCCCTGGGAAAGTGTACAAGGGACACGTGACCCTGGTGGGCGACCAGGCGCTGTTGCGGTCCAGCGGCGTCGCGACCTCGCAATCGACATCCGGTACCGAAGAGGCCAAGGACTTCAAAGTGGTGGTGACCCTTGATCAGCCCTCCGACGAGTTGCGCCCCGGACTTTCAACCACTGCCAAGATCACAACGGCGCACAAGAACAGCGTGATTTCCCTGCCCATACAGGCACTCACCATGCACGCGCCCGAAACCCCGGGCAACTCCTCGGGTAAAGTGGAAGCCGCTTCAGCTCCCACGCCCGGCACCAAGCCGGTTCCGGAACAGCAGGGAGTGTTTGTCATCGACAAGGACACTCATGGCAAGCTACGGGCCAAGTTCGTGCCCGTGACCACCGGAATTACCGGCGCAACCGATATCGAGGTACTGTCCGGACTGAATGAAGGAACCGAGGTGGTAACCGGCCCGTATAAAACCTTGCGGGGTCTCAAGGACGGCTCTTTGATCAAACGCGACACCGCAAAGCCGCCCACTCCAACCCCTGGAAACTCGTAGTCCATCGAAAAAAGCAAGCGCCTGATGCAAATAAAACGCCCTGCCGGAAGTCGAATTGTAGAAGCGTGCCAGTACCGCGCCGCGTGAGGGATGCGCGGCAGGCACCTGCCGACAGACCGGAAGCAGAATGCAGAGGAACTTATGGGTATGGCCCTGGACAGCATCATCAGTGAAGATGTAACGCTACCCGAGGCGGCTCCTAGCGGCGACGTGATCGTTGTCGAGGACCTGTGGCGGACCTACGATATGGGCTCCGAACAGCAAGTCCAAGCGTTGCGCGGCATTTCGCTGCGCATCCGGCACAACGAGTATGTCGCCATCATGGGCCCGTCAGGCTCCGGCAAATCGACGCTGATGAATCTGATCGGCTGCCTGGACACCCCTTCCAAGGGCAAATACTGGCTCAACAGCCAGTTGGTCAGCGAGTTGGACGACGACCAGCTGGCGCGCATCCGCAACAAGGAAATCGGATTCGTCTTCCAGACCTTTAACCTGCTGGCGCGCGCAACCTCTCTGCATAACGTGGAACTGCCGCTCATCTATAACGGCACGCCGGCCGCAGCCCGCATCGAACGCGCGCGGGAATCCCTGACCAACGTAGGTCTGGGAGACCGCATGAATCACAAGCCAAACGAACTCTCCGGCGGTCAGCGCCAGCGTGTCGCCATCGCTCGGGCCTTGGTAAACCGGCCTTCCATCATCCTCGCCGACGAACCCACCGGCAACCTGGATTCGAAGACCGGCATCGAGATCATGGCCCTGTTCGATACGCTCCACGCCAAAGGCAACACCATTGTCCTGGTAACCCACGAGCCGGATATCGCCGATTATGCCCATCGCGTGGTGCACATCAAGGACGGCCAGATCTTCTCTGACGAACCTTCAAAACGCTTCCGCAGCTGAAGCAGGTTTTCTCAACCATCAATTCCCGCACCGGAGAGGCGACCCGCCTCTCCGGTTTCATGTTTTATGCGCTCCCGCCGATGAACACCCTGAGTTGGCCGCTCGGATTGGGGCCAGAAAAGCGGGGGCAGTTGAGAACGATGCAAAGCACCGGACAATTCCAGTCTCAGGTCCAATCGCCAAGCCCATCGCCGCACCCAGTATCGGGTATGAGGGTCGTGGGGATGGAACCGTTCTTTTCGTCACAGGCGGCCGGTGTCAGTGCCGCCTGGCGCAAACTTCTGCTGCAGGCGGAAATGGCAGCTCCCCACGTACAGGTCGCTTCAATCGAGGGTGAGAGCGGGGTTGGCAAGCAGACGCTGGCGCGCTATCTCCTCCGGTGCTCTCCCTTGTCGTCTGCGTCCGGTTTCCAGCGCCACGATGCCCGGGAATGGCTGTTGGCCGAAGCCGACCCCGCCGGTATCACCGGGTTCACCTACCTGGATCGGGTCGACCTTCTCGCTCCCTCGGGCCAGGGTCTCCTGCTTGGCATACTGAAGACCATTCAGGATCGCTCGTCTGGGCCGGTCATGCTGGTCGCCTCGTCGCAAAGCTCGCTGCGCCAGTTGGCTGGACAGGGCCAGTTGTTGCCCGACCTTGCCTTTCGTCTCACCGCGGTGCGGTTTGCCATCCCTCCTCTGCGCATGCGCCCGGAGGATATCGCCCCCATCGCGCAGGCTCTGCTCGACCGGATCTGCGCCCGCTATCAGCACCGCCCGGTAGCCTTGAGTTCCTCCGCCCTGGGGCGCCTCCTCCTGCATCCCTGGCCGGGGAATGTTCGCGAAATGGCCAGCGTGCTCGAGGGAGCCTTGCTCGAGGCCACGAATGATCTGATCCGCCCCGAGGATCTGCCTCTCCCGTCGGAAATGGACACTCGATCCGCGTTCCAACCCGCCATGCGCCCGGCAAGCCTGACCCTCGACGATGTGATTCATCGCCATGTGCAGTGTGTTCTCGACCTGAATCATGGCAACAAGCTGCGCACGGCGCGCCAACTCCGTATCAGCCGTTCAACCCTCTATCGCATCCTCGGCAATCAGAGCATCCTCACGCACTGAAATTCGATTGAACCCCTACCCCGGGCGCGTGTACCCTCAGCACACGCGCCCGGTACCCTTTTTGGGCCTATTAAGTCGCAGGGCGCGATGTCCCATTAAGGATGCCCCCCTTGCACAAGATTCCCTTCACTTTCCTCGTGGCCGCTTTCCTGCTCCCACTTCCCGCGGCCCGGCCGCAGACGGCCGCCCTCGCGCCCGTTGAAGATCGCCGCAAGGCCATGAATGCCGTGTTCCATGATTCTTGGGAAGACAACCTGGAACATTCCCCCGAATTCGCGTCCATCCTGGGCGACAAGCGCTGGAACGACAAAATCTCCGATCGCTCGGTGAAAGCCTACAATGAAGCGCTGGCCCGCGAACAAGCCTTCATGCTGCGCCTGGCGGCCATCGATCCCACCGGTTTCACCGATCAGGAGAAGATCAGCCGGGACCTGCTTCTGCGCGATATGACGCAGGATGAGGAGGCGGCGGAATTCAAAGAATGGGAGATGCCGGTCGACCAGCGGGGCGGTATCTATTCCGACTATCCGCAATTGGTGGAATCGCTCACCTTTACGAACGCGAAGGATTACGATGATTGGATTGCCAGGCTGCGCGCCGTTCCCCACGCCTTTGATCAGGTCACCACCAACATGTCGATCGGCATGGACGACCACCGGGTGCCTCTGAGATCTCTTCTCGAAAAAGCCCTGGAGCAGGTAAAGCAGCTGGCCAATCAAAAGCCTGAGGACTCGCCGCTGGCGATGCCGCTAAAGAAGTTTCCTGCTTCGATTCCGGCACCGGAACAGGAACGGATCAAGGATGAAATGCTGTCTGTCATTGGCAAGCAGGTGCTGCCTGCCTATCAGCACTTTGCCCATTTCATGGAGGTGACCTACATCCCCGCAGGCCGCACCGAGCCTGGCATCTCCGCCCTGTCCGACGGTGCAAAATACTACCAGTTCCTCATCCGGCGCACCACTACGACCGGCTTAACTGCGGACCAGATTCACCAGATCGGCCTCGACGAAGTGAAGAAGGACGAAGCGGAGATGCTGGCGATCGCGCAGAAGCTCGGCTTCAAGGACCTGGCCAGCCTTCGCGCCGCCGTCAAGGCTGATCCCAAGCTGCATCCTGCCTCGGGGGACGCCCTTCTGAATGCATATCGAGCTTACCTCACTCCCATGCAGGCGAAGTTGCCTACGCTCTTCGGGCGTCTTCCCAAGGCAGCATTTGAAGTCGCCCCGATCCCCGACTATCTCGCCAAGAACTCGTCGGCGGCTTATTACGAAATCGGAGCGCCCGATGGCAGCCGTCCGGGCCGGCTCCGTATCAACACCTACAACGCGACCGATCGCAATCTCGATGTGGTGGAGGCGATCGCCTATCATGAGGGCCTCCCCGGCCACCACATGCAGCTATCGATCAGCCAGGAACTCACAGGATTTCCGGAGTTCCGCAAGTACGAGGACTACACAGCGTTCATCGAGGGCTGGGGCCTGTATGCCGAACGCCTGGGCAAGGATGTCGGCCTGTATCAGGACCCCTATTCCGACTACGGCCGCCTTGACAATGACATCTGGCGGGCGATCCGCCTCGTCGTCGATACCGGCGTCCATTCCAGGCACTGGACGCGTGACCAGATGGTGCAATTTTTCCATGACCACTCGACCGTCGATGAAACCAACATCCAATCGGAGGTAGACCGCTACATCTCCTGGCCGACCCAGGCCCTGGCCTACAAGATCGGGCAGTTGAAAATTCTCGAAGTGCGTGACCGTTCCCGAAAAGCGCTGGGCGACAAGTTCGACATTCGCGCCTTCCATGACCAGGTGATCGACTCGGGCGCGTTGCCCCTCGATGTGCTCGATGAGCACATCAATGCGTGGATCGCCAGCCAGAAGGCTGGGGGTTCAGCCGCCAATTAGCAAATCGCGCCCTCGGCGCCACTGCTTACGTCAAGAGCGGGCAACCATTGTTCGTCGTGCGAGTATCCTGTAAACAGCACCACGAATCTCATCCAAGACAAGGAAACAAAATGGCGGAGATCGCTGTCGAAGCCAACCAGGCACCCGCGCAGTTGCCCAACGTCCATGTCGCCGTACTCGGGGCCGGCAAGATGGGCGGAATACTCCTGCAGGCCTTTCTCAAGCAGAACCTGTTTGCCGCCGACCAGATCCACGCCACGGTTGCGCACACCGAACGGGCCCTCGCTCTGAGTTCGCAATGGGGCGTGGACGTCAGCACGGACAACCTCGAAGCGGCAAAACAGGCAGACCTGATCCTGCTCGGAGTCAAGCCCTTCCAGGTCCCGGACCTGGTCGCCGAAATCAAGCCTGCGCTCTCCCCGTCGAAGACCATCGTTTCCTTCGCGGCCTCGGTCAAGACGCGCTCCATCGAGGAAGCGGCGGGAATGGAAATCGCCGTGATCCGCGCCATGCCCAATACGCCTTCCGCGCTCGGCGCGGGCGCTGCCGGCCTGTGCCGCGGCCGATTCGTGAGCAGCAAGCAGATGGAGCTGGCCGAGCGCATCTTTGAGACCGTCGGCCGCACGGTAGTCGTTGACGAAAAACACATGGACGCTGTCACCGGGTTATCGGCATCGGGACCGGCTTACATTTACATCATCATCGAGGCCCTCGCCGAGGCCGGCGTGAAGGTGGGACTGCCCCGCGACACCGCTACGCAGTTGGCTGCCCAGACCACCTTTGGCGCCGCCAAGATGGTGCTCGAGACCGGCTACCACCCCGCGCTGCTGAAGGACGCCGTGACCACGCCCGCAGGCTGCACCATTGACGGTATTCTCGAGTTGGAAGAAGGCGGCCTCCGCGTCACGCTGATCAAGGCCGTAATGCGTGCCACCGAGCGTGCCAAGCAACTGGCAGCGGGATGATGTCGTGCTTTCCAAAGTCTCAGTGGCGGCCCGGCCAAACGCTGATCTGCTGAATGTGAACCCCTGACATCCTCCCTTGCCCATCCAACGCCCAACCTGGCTGCCTCCCTACATCCCCGAACTGCAGGGCCTGCGCGGCCTCGCGGTGCTCGCGGTAGTGATCTATCACTGCCATCCACGCCTGGCGGGAACGTTCTTGTATTCCGCCTCGTTGTGGGGTTGGGCAGGCGTCAACCTCTTCTTTGTCCTTTCGGGATTCTTGATTACTTCGATCCTCCTTGCGTCCCGAGGCCAGAAAAAATACTTCCGCAACTTCTATGGCCGGAGGGCACTGCGCATCTGGCCGGTGTATCTGCTGGTCCTCGCGGTGTGCTATCTCAATGCGCCCTGGTTCATCGGTCCTCCGGTTCTCGAGGCTTTCCGGACTGCGTCCTGGTGGGCCTATCTCCTGTTTCTGCAGAATCTCTTTCACCTCAATCTGCCGCCCTCCATCGGCCCCACATGGTCGCTGGCGATTGAAGAACAGTACTATTTCCTCTGGGCGCCCGTTGTGCGCTTCCTGCGCCGGCCGTTCTGGCTGGCTACCTTGCTCGCGGCTGCGCTCGTGGCCGCGCCTCTGTTCCGCCTGAGCCACTTTCGATGGATCACGCCCACGCACACCCTCACCCACATCGACGGAATCGCGATGGGCAGCCTGCTAGCGCTTGGGCTCCACACCCTGCCCGTGAAGCGCCGTGTCTGGCTTGGCATCGGCCTGGCCGGTATCGTGGCCGGATTTGTCGCAGCCGGAACCATCGCGGCAGGAACCGCATTTCTCGATTCTTCCCTCGCCACCGGCTTCGGAGGCGCGGTCCTGGTGTCAATCGCTTCGACGGGTGCCCGCAATCCGATCAACGCGCTGCTCCGGCGCGGGCCCCTGGCGCTCTACGGCCGCATCAGCTACGGCATGTACATGACCCACATCATGGTTTTCATTTACTTCGGCTGGTTCGATCGCCGCATGGATGCCTATGGCATCGCCGGGAACCTGGCCGTCGTCGCATTTCGGATCGGCGCTTCCACTGCGGTTGCCACCGCGCTCTGGTACGGATTCGAATCACGCATCCTGCGCCTGAAGCGGTTCTTTTGAGAAGCCACAACATTCGCCCTGTGACATCAGTCACGCCAGACCCCAGGCGGCGCTGCTACGCTGGATTGTTGCGCTGTTCCCCCGCATTCCGTTCATCATGAGTAGTGCAGCCGCGAGCGATGTTCGATCACTCGGCTGCAATTGCTCACCGCGAGAAATGAGGCCTTCGTCATCATGTCTTCTTTGCCCGTCCTGGTTTTGAATAGCGGTTCCTCTTCGATCAAATTCTCGGTATACGATGCCGCCGACGACCGTCGAGCCAGGCTCTACGAAGGCGCCGTCGACGGCATCGGCACCGACCTCGGCAAGTTCTGGATCAAAGATGCGGATGGCAAGAAGCTGGTCGATCAGACACCGGCTCTGCCAACGCGCGCAGTGGCTTTTGCTCTGGTCGCCAGTGCGCTTCACTCGAGCGACTTCCCTTCTCCCGCCGCTATCGGCCATCGCGTCGTGTCCGGCGGCCCGACTGTCGATGAGAATCAGCTCATTACTCCCGAACTGATCGATGAAATGGAACGCTACACCGCGTTCGCCCCGCTGCACACGCCCATCGCCGTGTACATCATGCGGCAGGCGCTGCGCCTTTTTCCCGGCATACCCAACTTCGCGGTCCTCGATAGCTACTTCCATCGCACCATGCCGGAAGTCGTGAAGCACATGCCAATCCCCTCCGAGTATGCCGCCATGGGGGTGCGACGCTATGGCTACCACGGCATTTCCTACGAGTCGATCGTCCACCAGTTGCAGCCGGACGTGCCCGAGAAGCTGATCGTGGCTCATCTCGGCAACGGCGCGTCCATTTCTGCGATCCGCAACGGCAAGTGTCTCGATACGTCCATGGGGCTCACTCCGACCGGCGGCATTATCAGCGGAACCCGCACCGGCGACATCGATCCCGGCGTGCTTCTGTTTATTCTGCGCAAGATTTCCGAGACCACCACAAACGCCGCCGAGGCGGCCGATCAACTGGAAGTCGTGACAGGCAAGAAAGCCGGGCTCCTGGGCGTGAGCGAGATCTCCAACGATATGCGCGACCTGCGCGAGGCGATCCACGAGGGCAACGCCAAGGCACGGCTGGCAGTTGACAAGTTCGTGTGGACGATTCAGAAGTGGATCGGCGGCTTCTTCGCCGAGTTGGGGGGCCTCGACCTGCTCGTCTTCACCGGCGGCATCGGGGAAAACGACATCGCTTCGCGTGCTGAAATCTGCGCCGGCCTCGGCGCACTGGGCGTTGTCCTCGACCCGGCTCGCAATAACGTGCGCGGCGCGGCGGTAATATCACCCGCGAATTCGACGGTGACCGTCCGGGTGATTCCGCCCGCAGAAGATCTCGTCATCGTCAACCACGTCGTGCGGCTGTTGAGCGATTAATTATCGCTCCTGTTCTACACTAAAAGGTTCGGGGTCTTCCTTTATGTCGGCAACCGCCATTCCCGTGGGCGCACAGAAGCAGCCTTCGGCGGCCTTGCGCCGGTTCGCCTGGGCGGTGTTGGTCTACTTCATTGCCGTCATCCTCTGGGGAGCACTGGTGCGCGCCACCGGCTCGGGCGCAGGTTGCGGCGACCATTGGCCACTGTGCAACGGCACTGTGATGCAGCATTCGCCGCGCGCGGACACGATGATTGAGTTCACGCACCGCATCACCAGCGGGCTGTCGTTCTTCTCCGCCGTCGGGCTGATGATGTGGACTCTGGCCGCAACCGTGCGCGGGCATCTTGCCCGAGCCGCATCAATTGCCTCAGTCATCTTTACGCTCATCGAAGCTGTCATTGGCGCCCTGCTGGTCAAGCTGGGCCTGACGGCACAAAGCCAGTCCCCGCTGCGCGCGCCCTACCTGGCCCTGCATCTCACCAATACGCTGTTGCTATTGGCCGCACTTACGCTGACCGCTCATTTTCTGAGCCGCGCGCAGGGATACACGCGCAACACGATTCGCATGGTTGCCCCGGCAGGCGCAATTGCCGGAGTGCTGATCGTGCTCGTTGTGGGCGTCACCGGATCCCTGGCGGCGTTAGGCGACACGCTCTTTCCCGCCACTTCGATAGGCGCCGCGCTGGCACAGGATTTTTCAGCCACCAGCGGATGGCTGGTGCGCTGGCGCTGGACCCATCCCACCATCGCTTTCTTCGCCAGCATCTTCCTGATCTGGCTGCTGGTGCGGGCATCGCGAAGATCCGCGAATTGGGACAATCGCAGCCTCTCCGCCCTTGTGCTGATTTTGCTGGCAGCACAGTACCTTCTCGGCGTACTCGATGTTGTGCTGCTGGCGCCGGTCTGGCTGCAGGTGGCGCACCTGCTCGGCGCCGACGTGTTGTGGGCAGCCCTGGTGGTTCTCACGGCCCGCCTTACGCTCGAACCCGTACAGGCAAGTACCGAGGGACCCCAGAGAACAAGGTAACAAGACGGCCTTCGCCCGGCCCGCATCGATATGATTCCGGTTGGTCCCATTTTCGAATCCTCCCCGTCTCTAAGTTAGAGTGAGCGATCCCGGCAGGAAGTCGGGCAGGCGCTGGAGGCGACAATGATCTGTAACCTTGCCCTGCCTTGGGAATTTCGTCCCAGGCTTCCTCTTCTGGCGATCACCCTGGGGTTCACCACCAACCTGGTAGCGCAAGACTTTAGCTTGCAGGTCAAGTTGGTTAACGTCGCGGTAAGCGTTACCGATCGGAACGGCGCAATCGTAGGCGGGCTGACGCGCGACGACTTTTCCATTCAAGAGGACGGACGGCCTCAACGAATCGCGGTCTTCGAGCGCCAGTCGGAACGCCCGTTGAATTTGATTCTTGCCATCGATACAAGCGACAGTGTGTCCATTAATCGAACGCTTGAGGAGCGTGCGGCCCGCCGGTTTACACAAGCCATACTTCGTCCTCAGGACCGCATGAGTTTATTTGACTTCGCTTCCTATGTGTGGGAATTAGTACCCTTCACGAACCAGAAAGAACAAATTGATCAGGGCCTCCGGCATTTACGCCAGGGAGGTGGAACGGCGTTTTACGACACCATCTCCCTTGGCTCCGAACGTCTCGCGGGAAGACAAGGACGCAAGGTCCTGGTTCTTGTATCCGATGGCGATGACACGGCCAGGGGCGCTACTTACGATCAGGCTTTGGAGCGGGCGCTTCGTAACGAAGTGATAATCTATTGCCTCATCGACGTACCGATCGAAGCTAGCGCGGGACGTGACCTGCGTGGTGAGCATGCTTTGATCACGTTAGCCGAGCAGACCGGCGGTAAGAGTTTCTATGTAGATGAGAGTGGTTTAGATAGAGCATTTGCGCAGGTCAGCGATGACCTGCGTACGCAATATCTCCTCGGATATTACCCACATCATGAGGAACCGGGTACAAATTTCCATCGCATCGAGGTAAGTGTTCCAGGACGAGTTTCGGAAACACTGAATCTTGGTCACCGCACGGGGTACTACTCTGATTCTCCAGTCTCTGGTACCTCAGTCCCTTAGTCTCTGGTCTTACTTCACCAGCACTCCGGCCGACGGATAGACGGTGCCATTGACGCTGGCCTTGATCACCGGTAACTCGGGGGTCGCGGTCAGCCACTCGATTTTGCCGTCGTGCAGGAGCACCGTATCTTCGGCCTTGCCGCCGCGAATACTGGGGTTCCACGCAAACGCCTGGTGATTGACCACCGTCTGCGTTCCCTCGGGTGTGGCCACCCATTCGCGCTCGCCATAGCCAGTTGAGCCGCCCTGGTGATGGAGTTGCTCTTCCCCGGGAAAACCCTCCGCCGCATACGCAGATTGTGCCACCCGAAACAATTCTGCCGACGTCGCACCCACGCGGGTCGCATCGAGCAGCGCGGCATTCACCTGCGCCGCCGACTCAAAACGGGAGGCAAGCTCTCCCGGCAATTCGCCGAAGTGGATAAATCGCGTAATTGAAATCGCCAGACCCCATTTACGCGAACAAAGGTTCAGCATGGCGTACTGTTTCAGCCGCCGGCCGCGCGCGGCGGCATGCCTGTACTTGTAAATGCGATCATCGACCGCGTAGAGATACACCGAAGGCAGAATCCCGCGACGCAACAGGTTGGCTGCGGTGATAGCCTCCAGGTCGTACTCGCTTAATCCGGGTTCAACCTGGTGCAGCGATTCCACCGTGGCCGCCGCGGTTTCTTCTCCCAGCCATCGATAGCGCGCCATCTCGGGCTCGCTCAGCGCCTCGCGCAGAGGATAGAGATTCACCGGTATCAGTCCCGGCCCCGGCGTGTCCGAGCCCAGATGCACCCCGGCGAGTCGCTGAGCTGTCGGCAATGTATCGTCGGCGTACCAGGGAAACAGCACGGGCTCAAAATCGAGCGTGCCGAATTCCTCGTCGTTCAGCCGCGGCCCTTCATTCTGAGTCGTGAAGTAATAGCGCTTGCCCGTGGCAGTAATCAGAAGCGACGCCACGCCGGTTTCCGCCGGGGTGAGCACCCGAACCTCGACCGCGCCGCCCGTCACCCAGGCGACGTTCTCGTTGCGCCGAATGAGCACGCCCTCCAGCCCCTGGGCGCCGATCCATTCCACAAGTTTCTGGTGCTTCGCTTCCAGTTCGGCGTTCCATTCGGCTTCCGGCACCAGCGTGACGCCATTCACGATGAGGCTCTTGCTGATTCTCTTAGTCATTTTCCGCTTTCCTGAAGACTCGACAACCAGGATCAGGAATCAGAGTTCAGAACGATCCCGACCTTCTGCCGTGCATGTTTCTGATCTCTGATCCCTGTTCCCTGATCCCTGCTCTTCAATCTTCAAGCTCAGGATGATAGTGGCTCTCCCACCCCAGGTAGCTTACCGCGGCTTCGTGAATGGCCGTCGACACTTCACTGAAGTTGGCCGCCACGTGATGTTCGAAGCCTTCATGGCAAATGTACTTGAGCAGTTTTTGCAGCTGCGGTATCTCCGCCACGCCGGCGCCGCCGAATGTCTCCAGTGGATCGTCGGTGAAGCGGCCGGCACCGGTATAGCCGCGAATCACACCGCGGCGATCGTCGGTCGAGTAGCGGGCATAGCTCATCGCTCCGGCTTTAACCTTACCCACGCAGGTGCCGAACGTGTTCTCCTTGCCCAC
>DASXGD010000277.1:0-25879 GCA_036489245.1 Occallatibacter sp.
GCGGCGGCGTATCCGCAGGCCAAGCTGATTCAGTATGACCCGGCGATCGCGGGCACGGCCCTGGCGGCCGGCCCGGTGCCGCAGTACGACCTTGCCGGAGCGGACGTGATCGTATCGCTCGACGCGGACTTTTTGTCGGGAGCGAGCTATCCGGGATTTCACAAGCTGGTGCGGGACTATGCGGCGCGGCGCAAGGACCCGAAGCGGCTGAACCGGCTCTATGCCATCGAGAGCACGCCGACCACGACGGGGATGAAGGCCGAGCACCGTCTGGGCCTGCGGGCGAGCGAAGTGCCGGCGTTTGCGGCGGCCCTGGCGGCGGCCCTGGGCGTCGAAGGAGCTTCGGCGCCGGGCTACAGCTGGACGCCGGAGCAGCAGAAATTTTTAGACGCTCTGGTCAAGGATCTCAAGGCAGCGAACGGAAAGAGCGCGGTGCTCCCGGGCCTCTATCAGGACGCGTCGGTGGCGGCGCTGGCCTTGGGCGTCAACAACGCCCTGGGCAACACGGGCAAGACGGTCCTGGTATCGTCGGAGCCGCTGAACCCGCTTCCTTCCGATCAGATCGCGGACTTCAAGGCCCTGGTCGGGGATCTGAACGCGGGCAAGGTGGAGTGGCTGGTGATTCTGAACGCGAATCCCATCTACTCGTCGCCCGCAGATCTGGATTTTGCGAGCGCGTTCAACAAGGCCAAGACAGTCGCGCACCTGGGCATGCACGCCGACGAAACGGGGCAGATCGCGCACTGGCATATCCCGGCGGCGCATGGGCTCGAGTTCTGGTCGGACGCGCGGGCTTACGACGGCACGGTGTCGATCGTGCAGCCGCTGATCGATCCGCTCTACGGCGGCCACACGGCGCACGAAGTGTTCCAGGCGCTCCTGAACGAGCCGCTGCTGGGCTCCTACGAAGCGGTGCGGGAGACGTGGAAGACGGCGATTAAGGGTGACTTCGAAACCGGGTGGAGGAAGGCGCTGCACGCGGGCTGGATCGAGGGGACCGCGTTCGACACGACCGGCCGGGCCGGCGCGGACAAGGCGTTTCATGGCCAGGTTCCGGCGCCGTCGTCGAAGGACGCGATCGAGATCATCTTCCGTCCCGACCCAAATATTTACGACGGGCGCTGGTCGAACGTGGGCTGGCTGCAGGAGCTGCCCAAGCCGGTCACCAGCCTGAGCTGGGACAACGCGGCCATCGTGTCGGGGGCGACGCTGACGAAGCTCGGTCTCGAAGAAGACGACATCGTGGAGCTTACGGTGTCCGGCAAGACGGTGAAGGCGCCGGTGATCGTGGCCCCCGGCCATCCGGACAACTCGGTCACGGTGTATCTGGGCTACGGGCGCCAGGCCGCCGGCCGGGTAGGTTCGGGAGCGGGCTTCAGCGCCTACCTGATTCGTCCCGCGGGCGCGCCGTTCTACGCCACGGGGTCGATCAAAAAGGTGGAGGGCAAGTGGGGCGTGGCCATCACCAAGAGCCACTACCAGGACCACCGCTCGAAGACGTTCACCGAGCACGGCGACGGGCAGAACCACTCGCTCGAAGCCAACGAGGCCATCGGGGAGCGGGGCATCATCCGCTACGCGACGCTGGACGAGTACAAGGCCAACCCGGGTTTCGCCCACGAGGGCGAGGGGCGCGAGGGGACCCACATGGGCACCTCGCTGTTCCCCAACTGGACCTACAACGAAGGCAACGCCTGGGGCATGTCGATCGACATGGCCAGCTGCACGGGGTGCAACGCGTGCATCGTGTCGTGCTATGCGGAGAACAACATCCCGGTGGTAGGCAAGCAGCAGGTGCGGATCGGGCGCAACATGCAGTGGATCCGCATCGACAGCTATTTCGAGGGCGACCTGGCCTCGCCGCGGGCCCACTTCCAGCCCATGCTGTGCCAGCACTGCGAGAACGCGCCCTGCGAACAGGTGTGTCCGGTAGGGGCCACGGTGCACACGCCGGAAGGGCTGAACACCATGGTCTACAACCGCTGCGTGGGGACGCGCTACTGCTCCAACAACTGTCCCTACAAGGTGCGGCGGTTCAACTTCCTGCTCTTTTCCGATTACGAGACGGAGAGCCTGAAGCTGATGCGCAACCCGGATGTGAGCGTACGTTCGCGCGGAGTGATGGAGAAGTGCAGCTACTGCGTGCAGCGCATCACGGCGGCGAAGATCGAGGCCGACAAGGAGAACCGGGCCATCCGCGACGGCGAGATCCAGACCGCCTGCCAGCAGGCCTGCCCGGCTAAGGTGATCACCTTCGGCAACATCAACGACAAGGGGAGCCGGGTGGCGAAGCTGCGGGCTGATGAGCGGACCTACCAGGTATTAGCGGATCTGAACACCCGTCCGCGGACGACCTACGTGGCCGCGGTCCTGAACCCCAACAGCGAACTGGAAGAGAAGCCGGTGGAGCACGGCTAGAGAACAGAGAACAGAGATCAGAGATCAGGAAGACTCGCTGAGAGCTGACTGAAAACTCTGAACTACGAACTGTGAACGATGAGCTGATCTCTGATCTCTGATCACTGATCACTGGAGCACCATGGCGACGAGCGACCTGAAACCGACCGATCCGGAGTATGCGCGCTGGGTAGATCCGGCCACCGGCGAATACCGGGTGATCGAACCGGGGCAGACCTTCAAATCGATCACCGACAAGATCACGCGCATCGTGCTGACGCCGCACACGCCTCTGGGATGGTTTGCGATCTTCTCCCTGGCCGGGGCGGGGGCCACGGTGCTGCTGGTGGCGGTGACCTGGCTGTTTCTGAAGGGCGTGGGCATCTGGGCCATCACCCAGCCGGTGGCGTGGGGGTTCGCCATCATCAACTTCGTGTGGTGGATCGGCATCGGCCACGCGGGGACGCTGATCTCGGCCATCCTGTTGCTGTTCAAGCAGAGCTGGCGCAACTCCATCAGCCGCTTCGCCGAAGCCATGACCATCTTCGCGGTGGTGTGCGCGGGCATGTTCCCGCTCATCCACACCGGGCGCCCCTGGCTGGCGTACTGGATGCTGCCCCTTCCCTACACCATGAACGTGTGGCCGCAGTTCCGCTCCCCGCTGGAGTGGGACGTGTTCGCGGTGTCGACCTACGCGACCATCTCGGTGGTGTTCTGGTACATCGGCATGGTGCCCGACTTCGGCACCATGCGCGACCGCGCCAAGAGCCGCATCGGGCAGTACTTCTACGGGCTGATCTCGCTGGGGTGGCGGGGATCGGTGCGCCACTGGATGCGCTACGAGACGGCGTCGCTGCTGCTGGCCGGCCTGGCCACGCCCCTGGTGCTGTCGGTGCACACGGTGATCAGCTTCGACTTCGCGGTGGCCATCCTGCCGGGGTGGCACACCACCATCTTCCCGCCCTACTTCGTGGCCGGGGCCATCTACTCGGGCTTTGCCATGGTGCTGACGCTGGCCATTCCGCTGCGCAAGTTCTATCACCTGGAAGCGCTGGTGACCGAGCGCCACATCGACAACATGGGCAAGGTGATGCTGGCCACGGGGTTCATCGTGGCCTACGGCTACGGCATGGAAGCCTTCATGGCCTGGTACTCGGCCAACCACTGGGAAGCGTTCACGTTCTGGAATCGCATGTTCGGCCCCATGGGCTGGAGCTACTGGACGCTGATCTTCTGCAACCTGGCCTTCCCCCTGACCACCCTGTGGTCGCGCAAGCTCAGGACCAGTATCACCTTCATGTTCATCCTGTCGATCATCGTGAACACGGGGATGTGGTTCGAGCGCTTCGTGATCATCGTGACCAGCCTGACCCGCGACTACCTGCCCTCATCGTGGGGCACGTACCGGGCGACCACCTGGGACTACCTGACCTTCATCGGCACCCTGGGCCTGTTCACCACCCTGTTCGTGCTGTTCGTGCGCTTCCTGCCCATGATCCCGATGAATGAAATCCGCATGCTGCTGCCGGCGGCCAAAATCAAGCCCAAAGCGGCAGCGGGGAGTGGTGATTAACGATGCCTCCTCGTGAAGGAACGTACGGCCTACTGGCTGAATTCGAAACCCCCGGCGACCTGGTGCGCGCCGCCCGGCAGGCGCGCGAGGACGGCTGGCGGCGCATGGACTGCTATACGCCCTATCCGGTCGAGGAAGCGGCCGAGGCCATCGGCTTCCACAGCAACCGCGTGCCGCTCATTACCCTGATCGGCGGGCTGATGGGCCTGGCGGCGATGTTCTCGCTCGAGACCTGGATCTCGGTGCTCGCCTATCCCATCAACGTGGCGGGCCGCCCGCTCTACTCCTGGCCGGCGTTCATCGTGCCGGCGTACGAGTGGACCATCCTGTGGGCGGGGCTGTCGGCGGCCTTCGGCATGGTGGCGCTGAACCACATGCCGGCGCTCTACCATCCGCTGTTCAATGCCCCCAACTTCCGCAACGGGGCCACCACGGACAAGTTCTTCCTGTGCCTGGAAGCGCTGGACCCGAAGTTCAACCTCTCTGAATCGCGCAAATATCTCGAAACCCTGGAGCCGGTCTCGGTGGTGGAGGTGGAGTACTGATGGCCTACCACAGGGAACAGGGATCAGGGAACAGGGATCAGAAAGCTCCGTGCCCCATCCTTTTCGTCCGCTGTGGCGGACAAAAGGGTGGGAAACCACGAATGCTGACCAGCCGGGTTTTCGCTCTCACGGCGTTCTCCGCTTTTCTTCTCCTGGCCGGCTGCCGCCAGGACATGCAGGACCAGCCCAAGCTGATTCCGCAGCGGGGCACGAACCTGTTCGCCGACCACCGCGGGGCGCGCCCCCAGGTGGCCAACACCGTGGCCCGGGGACAGCTGAAGGAAGACTCCTACTTCTACACCGGGGTAACCGAGGGGGCCAACGGCTATCGCGAAGAGCACGACGAACTGCCCTTCCCGGCCACTATCGACGTGCTGAAGCGCGGCCAGGAGCGGTTCAACATCTACTGCTCGCCCTGCCACTCGCGGGTCGGCAACGGTCTGGGGGAGATCGTGATGCGGGGCTACAAGCCGGCCGCCAACCTGCACGACCAGGTGCGGGTGTCGCAGCCCCTGTCGCACTACTTCTACGTGATGACCCACGGCTACGGGGCCATGCCCGACTACGCGGCGCAGCTGATTCCGGCCGACCGCTGGGCGGTGGCGGCCTACATCCGCGCCCTGCAGCTGAGCCAGGCGGCGAAAGAAAGCGACGTGCCTTCCGGCGTGGAGGTGAAAAACCTCAAGGATGTCGCCGAGAGCGGCAACCTGCCCGCCTCCTTCGCCCAACCGTGGTCTCTGCCGGCGACCGCGGTGCAGCCCTACGCGCATGACTGGAAGCAGGGCTGGCCGGCCAATGCTCCGGCCAACCCGGCGGACCCCAACCAGATCGTCAAACCGGGGGCCGCCAAGCCGGCGCCCGCGGCCGCACCCGCTCCGGCAGCGGGGAAACAGGAATAAGGATGGCTCACGCATCGCACGCTCGCACCCTTCCCGCCAGCCTCGGCGCCCCGCCGGTGGTCGACCTGTGGCGCACCCGCGCGCTGATGGCCGGGGTGGCCTTCTCGGTCCTGGCCGCGCTCCTGGCTTTTCTTGACCACTCTATCGATCATGTGCTGCGCGCCTGGGTGCTGGGCCTGGTGCTCACCTTCGGCTGGTCGGTCGGAGGCCTCGCTCTGTTGATGGTCCAGTACTGCTCGGGCGGCAAGTGGGGCCTGCTGCTGCGCCGGCCGCTCGAAGCCATGACCCGCACCCTGCCCCTGGTCTTCCTCTACTGGATCGTCGTGGCCCTCACCCAGGGCCGCCTCTACATGTGGGCCAACCACGCCCTGGTCGACGATGGCGTGAGCAAGGGGCTCATTGCTCCCGAACAGCTCGAAGCCATCAACCACGCCATCGCCTTCAAGCGGCCCATGCTCAACCCCACCATGTTCTGGGTGGCGGGCCTGGTCTGCTTCGCCATCTGGGGCTTCTACACCTGGCGGCTGAACTCCATGGCCATGAAGCGCGAGGCCGATTCGCCCCTGAACACTCCCTGGTGGATCAAGAAGCTCGAAAACCTCTCCGGCCCCGGCATCGTGGTCTACTCGCTCACCATGACCGCGGCGGTCATTTACTGGGTCATGTCCATGGACGTGACCTGGTTCTCGTCGGTCTACGGCCTGCTGTTCCTGGTCGGGCAGGGCTTCTCGGTGCTGGCGTTTTCGATCATCGTGGCCATCAGCCTGTCGCGCTTCGAGCCCTTCTCCACCCTCCTGCGCCAGACCGAGCAGCACGACCTGGGCAAGCTCACCTTCGCCTTCGTCATGCTCAACATCTACCTCGCCTTCGGCCAGTTCCTCATCATCTGGTCCGGCAACCTGCCCGAAGAAATCAACTGGTATCTCGATCGCATCCGCGGCCACTGGGGCATCATCATCACCCTCGACTTCATCTTCCACTGGGTGATCCCCTTCTCGCTGCTGTTGTCGCGCGACATCAAGCGCAACAAGAAACGCCTGGTCAGAGTCTGCCAGTGGATGATCTTCGCCAAGGCCTTCGACCTGTTCTGGCTCATCGAGCCCAACTTCAAAGACGCGGCCAGAAATCTCCACTTCTCCTTCGGCATCCTCCAGTACATCGCCGTCCCCGCAGCCATGGTCTCCTTCTGGATCGCCTGGTTCGCCACCCAGCTCAAATCCCGTCCCCTCGTCCAAACCAACGACCCTCACCTACAAGAACTCCTGGAGCCCGAACATGCCACAGCATGATGACGAACAACTCGGTTCGCATGGCCCCAAGCCTGAAGAGATCGACACCACCGCGGGTTACGAACTTTCCGATGTTCGTGTCACCGGCATCGTGGTCTTCTTGACTGCGCTGGCCATCTTCGTGGCGGTGACGGGCATCCTCTGTTATGGCATCGGCAAAGTGATCAATGCGCAAATGAAGAAAGAGGATGGGCCCAACAGCAAGTGGACCAAGACCGCGGAAGTGCGGGAGCTTGGCAATATGCCCTCCAGTCCCGAGTTGCAGAACAAGATGGCGGAATTGACGCAGCAATTTCCCGCGCCCCGCGTGCAGACCGACGACGGCAACCAGGATGTAGCGGACCTGCACGCACGGGAGGATTTGCTGCTGGAGAATTACACGCGAGTGGAGGGTAAGCCCGGTGCCGTGCGCATCCCGATCGAGCGCGCCATGGAACTGGTCGCGAAGCAAGGCTTGCCCGTCGCCCCCGCGGTGGAGAAGGGAACCCTTCTGACCGGGGACAAGGAGCCCGCAGTGGTCGAGCCGCTCACGAACGGCTTTGCGCGGACAGCGTACGAACTGGATGTGGAAGCATCGCGAGCGGCCGAGGCCAAGAGGCCGCAGTAGGACAGCTTTTAGCTATCAGCCTTTAGCTGTCAGCTTGACTGCGGTAAGATGAGCGGTTTTCATCGTTTGGGTGTAAGGCAAAAGCAGGTTCTTCGCTCAGAACGACAGAGAGTGCGATTGGGGATGGACAGCAGGGAAGCAGAAGTGCAGTGATGATGCAGTATTCAAACACAATCCGGAGAACGGTTCGGCTGGCGGCGTTATCGGCGTTGGCCGTCAGTGTATGGACGCCCCTCATGGCGCAGGTTTCCAGTTACGGCGACAAGCAAGCAGGGCCGGCCAACGCCAAGTCGCGGCTCCTGGACAACGTGGGCATTGCGCAGCACCTCGATCAGCAGTTGCCGCTGGACCTGACATTCACCGATGACGCCGGCAAGCAGGTGCAACTCGGCGATTACTTCGGCAAACGGCCAGCCATTCTCGCCCTGGTCTACTACCAATGCCCGATGCTGTGCTCAGAAGAGTTGAACGGTCTGACCGGCGCCCTGCAGATGGTGAGTTTCCGCCCGGGCAAGGACTTTGACGTGATCGTAGCCAGTATCGATCCCAGCGAGGGCACCGATCTGGCCGCCGCCAAAAAACGCAGTTATGTGAAGCGTTACGGTCATCCGGAGACAGCCGACGGCTGGCACTTCCTCACCGGCACACAGTCAAATATTGACGCTCTGACCAAAGCTGTCGGCTTCGGTTATGTCAAGATTCCGGGCCCCGACGGGAAGCTCACCCAGTTTGCCCATGCGAGCTCGATCCAGATCGTGACCCCGCAAGGCAAACTGGCGCAGTACTACATGGGGATTGAATATTCGCCCAAGGATATGCGGCTGGGATTGGTGGAGGCTTCGGCCAATCGCATCGGGTCGCCGGTCGATAACATTCTGACCTACTGCTACCACTACGATCCCAGCACCAACAAACATTCGCTCATCGTGGCGCGGGTGGTGCAACTGGGCGGACTGGTCACGATGTGTTCGCTGGGAGGATTCATGTGGGTGATGTTCCGCCGCGACTTTCACGGCGATCACAAACAAGAAAAGGAAACGCTGGCCTCAGGAACGAAGGGCCGCCCCAGCGATAAAGACCTGCCGCCGGGGACCCCAGGAGTGAACGGATAACGGAATGACCCACATCAGTGAAGTGCTCTGGCAATTTCTGATCAAATGGCTGACGAACTTCCAGCTATATCCGCCGGAGGCGTCGAAGATCGCGCCCCAGATGGATGCGCTGTACTTCTTCATGGTGCTGGTGAGCCTGATTGGGCTCACGATCGTCATTCTGCTGGTCACCAGCTTCTCCGTCCTCTACAGCCGGAAGCGTCATCCTGTCGCGGTGCAGATCGAAGGCTCGACGCTGCTCGAAGCAACCTGGACCATCATTCCCCTGGGCCTGTTTCTGATAATGTTCGTCTGGGGCTCGATCATCTACTTCCGCGTCTACACCCCGCCCGCCAATGCCATGAACATCTACGTGGTCGGCAAGCAGTGGATGTGGAAGGCCGAGCATCCGGGCGGCCAGCACGAAATCAACTCGCTGCATATTCCCACCGGCCGCGCCATCCAGTTGACGCTGATCTCACAAGATGTCTTTCACAGCTTCTCCATTCCCGCGTTCCGCGTGAAGCGCGAGGCCATTCCGGGCCGGTATACATCGGTGTGGTTTGAACCCACAACCCCGGGAACGTACCACCTTTTCTGCACCCAGTATTGCGGCACCAATCACTCGGCGATGATCGGGGAAATCGTCGTACTGAGCCCCGAGGGATACAAGAAATGGCTGGCCGAGTCGACCAGTGGCATGTCGCTGGCGCAGAACGGCGAGCGCCTGTTTGCCACTCTGAGCTGCAACGCCTGCCATAACGGGCGTCCGGACTCGCGCGGTCCCAGCCTGGCGAATGTATTCGGATCGAGGCTGACGCTTACCAACGGATCGACAACAACGGCCGACGAGGCCTATCTCCGCGAAGCCATCCTGAATCCTTCCGACCACGTGACCCAGGGTTATTCGCCCATCATGCCGACCTACCAGGGGCAGATCAGTGAAGACGGGGTGATCGCGCTGGTTGAATTCATCAAGAACCTGCATTCCAATGACCGCGTCGAACAGACGCTGAACACGACCACTTTGCTGCCGGAAAGTGAAGGGTCGCCACGGCGACCGGCAGGCGTGGCGCAACGGCCGGCGGGAGCTAGTCCCCAAAGGCGAATTGCCGCACCACAGGGGACGGTGAAGCAATGAGTACCGATACAATCGTCAGTCTTCCCGACCAGTCAACGGCTCGAGTGCCGAGGACCAATTTCTGGACCAAGGAAAATGGCATTCTGAGCTGGCTGCTGACGGGCGACCACAAGCGCATCGCGATGCTGTACCTGATTTCGATCACGGTGTTCTTCTTCATCGGCGGCGCCCTGGCGGCCCTCATCCGGCTGGAACTACTCACGCCGCAGTCAGACCTGATGGCCACAGACACCTATAACAAGGTGTTCTCGATGCATGGCCTCATCATGGTCTTTTTCTTCCTTGTGCCATCGGTGCCTGCCACCCTGGGCAACTTCCTTATCCCGATCATGATCGGGGCCAAGGATCTGGCGCTGCCGAAAATCAACCTGCTGAGCTGGTACCTGTATATCGTGGCGGGCATTCTCATGCTCGGCACGATGATCACCGGCGGCGTGGATACGGGATGGACGTTTACGACCCCCCTGTCCACTCACTACCTGAATACCAACGTGATGAGTGCGGCGACGGCGGTATTCATTGCGGGATTCAGCTCGGTGTTCACTGGCCTGAATTTCATCGTCACCATCCATAAAATGCGCGCGCCGGGGATGACCTGGTTCCGTTTGCCGCTTTTTGTGTGGTCACACTACGCGGCGAGCATCCTCATGGTACTGGGAACGCCGGTCCTCGCGATCACCCTGCTGCTGGTTGGAGTGGAGCGCGGATTAGGTATCGGCGTGTTTGATCCCGCCAAGGGCGGAGATCCGATCCTGTTCCAGCACCTGTTCTGGTTCTATTCGCACCCTGCCGTCTACATCATGATTCTGCCTGGCATGGGCGTGGTCTCCGAGGTCATCTCCACCTTCGCTCGCAAGCGCGTGTTCGGATACACGGCGGTTGCCTTTTCCTCGGTTGCGATCGCGGTGTTCGGATTCTTTGTCTGGGAGCATCACATGTTTATCATGGGTGTCTCCACCTACTCGACCCTGGTCTTCTCGCTATTGACCATGCTGGTCGCGGTACCCTCGGCGATCAAGATCTTCAACTGGACCTTCACGCTGTACAAGGGCTCCATCACCTTTGAAACACCGATGCTTTACTCGTTCGGATTCATGGGTCTGTTCACGATTGGCGGTCTCACCGGCGTGTTCCTCGGGTCCACGGGCACTGACATTCATCTCACCGAGACTTACTTCATCGTGGCGCACTTCCACTTTGTGATGGTGGGCGGCATGTTGATGGCCTTTCTCTCCGGCGTTCATTTCTGGTGGCCTAAAATGACCGGCCGCATGTATCCGGAAAAGATCTCGCAACTTGCCGCCCTGGTCACCTTCATCGGGTTCAACTTCACATTTTTCCCGCAGTTCATTCTCGGCACGCTGGGCATGCCGCGGCGCTACGCCGCTTACCCCCCGGAGTTCCAGATCCTGAATGTCTTCTCGACTGCCGGCGCGACCATCCTGGGGGTCGGTTATCTCCTGCCGGTGCTCTATCTTGCCTGGTCGCTCAAGTACGGCGAAGTCGCCGGCAACAATCCCTGGCAGGCGACCGGCCTCGAGTGGCAAATCCAGTCTCCGCCGCTCACCGAGAATTTCGTCGAGATACCAGTCATGGACCACGATGCCTACGACTACGAATGGCTGGAGCGCCAGAAAGAAAAAGAGGTAACCACCAGTGTCGGATAGCACCGCGATTGTCAACGGCGCTCCCGCCGAAGCGCACGATCATGCGCATCCGCCGTATCAGCGCCATCATTTCGAGTCCATGGGCCAACAGGTCGACGCCACCAGTTTCGCCATGTGGCTCTTCCTGCTCACGGAAATCATGTTCTTCGGCGGCCTGTTTACCGCCTACCTGATTTACCGCAACTGGTACTTTCCCGCGTTCGTGGCAGGTTCGCATCAGTTGAGCCTCGTGTGGGGCACGCTCAACACCGCGGTGCTGATCATTTCCAGCTTTACCATGGCCATGGGCGTGTGGTGCGCGGAGACCCGGCGCAAGGGCGCCCTGGTGCTGTGCCTGGTTCTGACGTTCCTTCTCGGCCTCGGATTCCTTGGCATCAAGACGATCGAATGGAAGGAGAAGGCCGAGAAACACCACGTTCCCGGCTTCCACTACAGTGTCTCGTCCTTCGTCAATCCGGCATCGGATCCGGAAGTCTATAAGGAATATCAAGACAAGCCGCTGCCCCTGGACACGGCGCGTCACACCGAGGTGTATTTCTCACTGTACTTCGCGATGACCGGCATGCACGCCCTGCACATGGTCATCGGGATTACGATTCTGGGCTTCATGATCTTCAGGGCGCGGGCTGGAGCGTATACCACCGGGCACGTCACGTTCGTTGAGAACTTCGGCCTGTACTGGCACTTCGTCGACATCATCTGGATCTTCCTGTTCCCGCTGCTCTACCTGATCAGCAGGCATGGATAAAGGAACGCATATGAGCGCACACGGCGAACACGAGCACCTCTCGAAGCACGATCAGAACCTCCACGACTTCCACGACAACCTCGACCACGTCGTGAGCCCGAGGATTTACATCATTGTCGGCGCGACGCTCCTGGTCTTCACCGGGTTCACGGTGCTGGCCTCGCTCTTTGATCTCGGCCTCTGGAATCCCGTCGTGGCTCTTTTTATCGCGGTCGTAAAGGCCACCATTGTGGTGCTGTTCTTCATGCACGTGAAGTACAGTTCCAAGCTGACCAAGCTTACGGTCGCCTCGGGGCTGTTCACGTTCATGGCGCTGGTGGGGATGACGCTCGCCGACTACTTCACCCGCGCGTGGGGACGCTGGTGAAGGGCAGCTGCTAGCCACTAGCTTCTGGTTCTGACGACGAGGGCCGCTCCTGGAGCGGCCCTTTTTGCTGCGCCCGGATCGGGACCGGTCCTGGTCTTAGTCTAGGTTGCGGCGTTGGTCGCCAGCGCTGCAACGACGGCAATGTTCTGAAGCAAATCCGCCGGAAAACCGTGGCGGCTTTGTAGCCACGCCGGGTCGTTCCAGGACAGCGACACCTGCCCGGCGGCGTCTTCCGCCACCAGGATCTTGAGCGGCAGGTCGATAGCGATGCCCGGCGCTGCCACCATGAGCGGCGTCCCCGCCGCTGGATGGCCAAAGATCAGCAGCTTGGTGGGCGGCATTTTCATTCCCGCCTTTTCCGCCTCGCCGCTGTGATCGACGAGGGCGAACAGCGTAATGCCTCTTGTTTCTAAAATCGTCTTCAGGCGCCCCACCGTTTCGTCTACGGAATGTGCGCTGGGAATCGACTTGATTCCGCTGCCGGCTGACTGCATCATAGGGTCCTTTCGTGTTCAAGCATGGGATGCGCGGGAACCGGGATTTGACAATCAGAATAAACGCCGCCGCAGCGTCCGATCGCCTTTGACAGGGTTGAAAACCGTCGCTCCCATTGCCGCCACGCGCGAACGGATTGAGGTCGCCAGCAATCGAATGCTCCTCGCCGAACAATAATTGAAGGTGAGACCCACCGAAAGGGATCGCGAGGGCCGCCGACTGCAGACCCCAGAAGCAATCGCCCATCTTGCCGATCAGCCCCGCGTGCTGGTCCGCCGCGCCGGACCTCCCCGCGATGGCGGCCGATGCGTTGTCTACTGGATGCAGCGGGCCATCCGCATCGACGACAACCCAGCCCTCGATGTCGCCATCGAGGCAGGGAACCTGCTCGGGCTGCCGGTGGTGGTGTTCTTTTCTGTCATCCCCAATTACCCCAACGCCAACCTGCGCCATTACCATTTCCTGCAGCAGGGCCTGCGCGATGTGGACGAGGATGCCGCCGGGCGCGGGGTGGGCTTTGTTCTACGCCGCCATCCCGACAATTCGCTCGAGGCGTTTCTCGAAGAGGTTCAGGCGGCGCTGCTGATCGGCGATGAGAACCCCTGCCGCGAGCCGGAGCGCTGGCGCAAAGTACTTGCCCGGCGACTCAGACTGCCTTACTGGACTGTCGATGCCGATGTTGTCGTTCCCTCGCGCGTCTTCGGCCGCGACTATTTCCTGCTCCACCACTTCCGTCCCCATCTTCAGCGCCAACTCTCCAGCTTCCTCATCCCCCACCAGAACCTCCGCCCGCGGCAGGAGTGGAAGCCGCCCCGGTCTCTCGCGAGTTTTCAACTCTCCAGCGACATCACGGCCGGATTCGACCAGCTCGACCGCAGCGTGCGCCCCGTCGACACCTTCACTGGCGGCACCCATGCCGCGCTCCAGCGGTTGCGCGAGTTTATGCACGAGGGCCTGGCCCGCTATGAAGTCGAGCGCAATCACCCCGAGCTGAGAGGAACCAGCCGGCTGTCTCCCTATCTGCACTTCGGCAATATCAGCCCCATCACCATCGCTCTCGCGGCGGACGACGCAGTAAAGCAGGGACGAACGCCCGCCAGCGTGCGGGACCGTTTTCTCGATCAGTTGATCGGCTGGCGCGAGTTGTCAGCCCTGTTTGTGCGCTACAACGAGAATTACGACCGCTGGGAAAGCGCTGAGCCCTGGGCCCGGGAGTCTCTTCGCGAACACGCCCGTGACCCTCGTCCGCAGCGCTATACCTTCGAACAACTGGAGCACGCAGAAACCCGCGATGAATTATGGAATGCTGCCCAGCGCGAAATGGTCGCGACCGGCTGGATGCACAACTACATGCGCATGTACTGGGCCAAGAAGATCCTCGAATGGGCTCCCGATCCCGCCACCGCGTTCGACTGGGCCGTGATTCTGAACGATAAATATGAACTCGACGGCCGCGACCCCAACGGCTATGCGGGTATTGCGTGGGCCATCGTGGGAAAACACGACCGGCCCTGGTTCGACCGGCCTGTGTTCGGCGTGGTGCGCAGCATGACCGCGGCATCCACGGCGAAAAAATTTGATGCCGGGGAGTACATGCGCCAGAACCGCAATCGCTAAGGGCCCGAATTGTTCATACAAATCCGGGAGGCCAGCCGGTCGCTGTGATTAGAATGGAATTGCCGGCAAGCTTTACGGCGCTTGTGTTTCCCTCACCCCATCTGTCCCGGATGTTTCGAATTGGAACTTCGGCCGATCTGGACCAAATCGAAACAGTTTCGACTTCTTCCGAGGGGCGGTGACGAATGAGCACTGGCTTCTTTTACAGAAAATTACCAAAATAAGCAGTACAAAACCGATTACGTTTAGTCTTGGACGATCGTCCAGCTCGGTGTTTTGGTTGAACCAGAGAAACAGCGTCCAGCTCGGATGCTCTCGAAGGTTTGCCGCTCCTTTCACCCAGCGATCAAGACCTGTCGCCTGGGACTCAGACCTTGGTAGTCGCGTGCGCTCGGAGCCGTCCGCTTCGGGATGCGCGGTCTTTGTTTTTTTTTGCGGTTGCCGAGGTCTTACCGAGAAAGGAAACGGTCATGGCCCGTCGATTATTTTCCATTCCCCAGCACTTATTCTCTCTGCCTGAATGCCGACGTGTCCCCGTAGTGATTGAAATGAGCCAAAAACGCGGGTCTGCGGGGATTCCTGTCTGCTCGACTCTCCCATCCAGACTCCCATTTCGGGCCGAAATGGATAAGGCGTCCAGAGCCAGCGCCGCGGGTTTGGGCTGTGTCCGCGGCACCACGTTCGCGCTTCTGTTCGAAGCCGGGGCGGCGATTCTCATCTACGGAATCTGCGAACTCCGGCACCTGCTTCGTTAGACCAGGGAGTGCCTGATTGAGCAGCCGCTGCGGACTGCCGTAGCCCGGCCGCAGACGCTTACAGCGCGATCAGATCTCTGTTTTCTGTCCAGGGAGGATTGGTTTCTCCCAGGAGTGAATCATCGCGCCTGGGAGAACCATGCATGGGGAAGGGTTGAGGGGCGAATCTGGTCGCATGTTCCGGCCGGCGATCTGCCAGTCGTCTCAGCCGGGCGACCGCTTGGGGTCTGGATACCGGGTTTGCGCGTCTCAGACGTGCCCGGTGCAGTCAGAATGCCCGCACGAGCACACAATTTCCGTCTTGTTTGCAATGCCTTCGCAGTGGGCGCTGCAATACTTTGACTTGTCCGCGGGAACGCAGCTGCACGCCGCGTTGGCGCATTTTTTGGAGTTAGCCATGGTCCTCCTCTGCCGCTCCGCGCAGGGCGGTATCGCGGCTCAGAAATTTCGATGCGGGAGGGATGCGGAAGGGTAGTCCCGAAATGTTGATCCGGTCCAATGTTAGCGACAGATCGGAACGTTTGGTCTGACTATTTCCCCATCGGCTTCCGGGCAAAGTAGTAGAGGGAGTACGCCAGCAGCAAAAAAGCCACCACCGACACCCCCGTGTGGTCCAGGAAGGTATGGGGGAAGTTGAGCACATCGCCTTTGCCGACCGTCGTTTCGTAGCCCTTCAGGGCCACGCCGAGCAAACCCACGATTCCTCCCGCGGCGATCAGACCCGACGCATACAACGACCCGGTAGAGATTTCGCTCTCCGCTTCCCCGATGTCTCCCCCGGCGCGTTTGAGCGCGCTGTCGACCAGCCAGCGCACCACTCCGCCGCAGAAGATGGCGAGCGTCGTGCCGATGGAGAGATACGCACCCACGGCAAACGACAGTGACCGGATGCCGAGCAGCTCCACAGAGATCACCAGGAAGACGCCCATCATCACCAGCCCCCAGGGCAGCTTGCGGCTCAGGATGCCGTTGATGACCGTGGCCATCAGGCGCGCCTGGGGCGCGGCCGCTTTCTCGCTGCCGATGCCCTGGATCCACTGCACCTCGATGCGCCCCGTGGCCGGAGAATAGAGATATTTGCCGTCGGCCAGTTCGGCAGATCCCACCGCGTTCAGGATCAAGTATTCGGTTTTGTGATGGACGGATGTCACTTTGTCGGCGCCCTGAACGGGGAACTGGTCCGGCAGCCGCCGGTTGTCGTTCTGAATCGCGACCCCGGGGTGGGGAGCGTTCATGTTCCACGCCCGAGGCGCTTCGTCGAAGTGCTGCAGGCCGGTATTCATCAGGTTCAACGTAAATCCGATGGCCACGGTCGAAATGACAACCCCGATCATCAGCGCCACCTGCTGTTTCCAGGGAGTGGATCCGACCAGGTAGCCGGTCTTCAGGTCTTGCGAAGTGTCGCCGGAGTTGGAGGCCGCGATGCACACGACTCCCCCGATGGTGATGGCAAGTGCGCCAAACGCCGGTGCGGTCCAGCCCTGCACCAGGAAGATGGCTGATGTGGCCATGAGCGTGGCAATGGTCATGCCGGAGACGGGGCTGGCCGAACTGCCGATGAGCCCGACAATCCGCGAACTTACGGTGACAAAGAGGAATCCGAAGACCACCACGAGGAGCGAAGCGGCGAGGTTGGCCGCCCATCCTACATAGGCTCCGGGGACGGGCTTGAATTGCAGGAACAGGAACATCAGAACCACCAGAGCCAGGGACCCGAGCACTACTACGCTCATGGAGAGATCGTCTTCGGTCCTTATTGGCTTCTTCTGCCCGGCGGCGCCGGGACGCATGTTGCGGAACCCGGAAGTGAGGGCGCCGACGATGGTGGGAACCGTCTTGAGCAGCGTGATGAGGCCCGCGGCAGCGACCGCGCCGGCGCCCATGGGCCGGATATAAGTGGACCAGAGCTGGCTGGGGCCCATCTGGCCGATGGGAAGCGTGCCGGGGTAGATGGGATCGGGCAGGGCCTTGCCGAAGAAGTAGATCAACGGCATCAGGACCAGCCAGGAGAAAACGCCTCCGGCGAAGATGATGCCGGCGACGCGGGGGCCGATGATGTAGCCGACGCCCAGATACTCCGGCGTCGCGTCGGCTTTGATCGACGCTCCCTTCATGATGTGGGCGGGTCCGAAGTCGGGCTGGTATTCGGGCGTCCCCGGCCATGCTTTGAATATGTTGTCGTTCTGAAAGAGGGTGTAGAGCGACCCGAGGCCGAGCCCGAGGAAGACCCGGCTGGCCAGCGATCCGCCGCGCTCGCCCGCAATCAGGACGTCGGCGCAGGCCGTGCCTTCGGGATAGGTAAGCACGCCGTGCTCTTCGACGATGAGCTGGCGGCGCAGGGGAATCATGAACAGCACGCCCAGCCAGCCGCCGATCAGCGCGAGCAGAAAGATGCGCGAGTACTCGAGATCGAAGCCCAGGAAGATGAGGGCGGGCAAGGTGAAGATGACACCTGAGGCGATCGACTGGCCGGCATTGCCCGTGGTCTGGACGATGTTGTTTTCGAGAATGGAGGCGCGGCCGAGTACGCGAAGGATGCTGATGGACAGAACGGAAATTGGGATCGACGCCGCAACCGTGAGGCCGGCTTTCAGACCGACGTAGACCGTAACGCCGCCAAAGATGATGCCGAAGAGGGAGCCCAGCAGGATGGCGCGAAACGTGAACTCGGGGAGTTCCACATCCGGAGAGACGAAAGGCTTGAACGCAGTCTGATGGGTTGCGACCTGCTGGGTTTCGGGCACGCTGCCTCCGGCTTGCAAAAAAGTTTCCAGGAATTTCCCTGAAGGGGGAGTGTAGCAGCCGGCAAGCCCTCTGCACAGAGCGAACGGGGAGGTTAGGAGCCTGGATCCGGCCTCGATCCCGAACCACGCCACGGCACCCCGACGGGGGTGTGCCCGAGTTCGAGAGTCGGCAGGTCCAGGCTGGCAATTTGGGACGAAGGGCACAAAAACGGGATGAAGGTAGATCTTTCCGGGGGTAACGGAATGGGTCGTTAGTCCTTTAGTACTTCGTCGCGATTGGACAGAGGTACCGGATTTGCCCCAGAATTCAACCACGCTCAAGGGCGATCGCAGCCCCCTGCAGGCAAGACTATCCCCAATTTTCAAAAGGAGAAGTCGTGATACGCACACTAGAGAGAACTGTATTTACAGCTGTCGCGGTCGTGTTGTCTGGCTTGGCAACCACCGCAGTCGCTCAATCCGTCATGACGCACCACGTGCGGGATCGGGTTCGTACCGGTGAGTTGGCCCCCGTTGGCCGGCTCCCGCAAAACCAGGTGTTGCAACTGGACCTTGTCCTGCCGTTGCGCGACCCGGCCGGCCTCAAACGCTTTTTGAGCGACGTGTACAACCCCCAAAGCCCCGTCTACAGGCACTTCGTAACTCCCGCCCAGTTTACGGCAAGATTCGGACCCACCCAGGAGCAGTACGACGAGGTCGTCAACTTTGCCAAGTCGAATGGGCTCCAGGTGGTGGGAGGCTCTCGCGACGGGATGGAAGTGCAGGTGAAGGGCACTGTGCAGGCGGTAGAAACCGCCCTGCGCGTCAGTCTGAACACCTACCAGCATCCGACCGAGAACCGCATCTTCTTCGGGACAGATCGCGAGCCGGCTCCCAGCCTCTCATTCAACCTGTGGCATGTCTCGGGTCTGGACAACTACTCCATTCCCAAACCGCTCTATGTCAAAAAAGCCGATTTTGCGGCGGCCCACGGTGTGTATCCCGAACAGGTTGTCAGCCACGCAACCACAGGCTCGGGTCCCTCGGCTTCGTTCCTGGGCAGCGATATGCGGGCGGCCTATGCCACCGGAACTACGCTGACCGGTGCGGGACAGAACCTGGGCCTGCTGGAGTTTGTAGGAACCGATCTCGCCGATCTGAACACCTACTATGCGAATGTCCATCAGACCAACAGTGTTCCGATCACGCTCCTCTCGACGGACGGAACCAGCACCAGTTGCACTGCCGCGCAAGGCTGCGACGACACGGAGCAGACACTCGACATGACGCAGGCGCTCGGCATGGCGCCGGGTTTGGCGAGCCTCGTGATGTATGTCGGTTCGTCCGATACAGCCATGATCAGTGCCATGACAACCCACAACCCGCTGCCCACTACCATCGGCTGCTCGTGGGGTTGGACGCCGGCGGATCCCAGCACCCTCAATCCGTACTTCCAGAAGATGGCTGCGCAGGGGCAGAACTTCTTTGCCGCATCGGGCGATAGCTCGACCTGGTCTTCCCGCAATGAAGCCTGGCCGGCTGACGACGCTTATGTCGTGTCTGTCGGGGGTACGGATCTGACGACCTCGAGCGCGGGCGGTCCGTGGGCGTCGGAAACAGCCTGGGTGGATAGTGGTGGCGGCATCAGCCCTGACAATATTGCGATTCCCTCCTGGCAGAAGCTGTCGGGCGTGATCAACTCCAGCAATCGCGGATCAACGACTCTTCGCAATGGTCCCGACGTTTCGGCCAACGCGAACTTCACCTTCTACGTGTGCGCCGACCAGACGACCTGCACCGCCAACAACTACGGTGGAACCAGTTTCGCGGCTCCCATGTGGGCGGGCTTCATTGCGCTCGTGAATCAACAATTGAAGTCCGGCGGCCAATCGACGATCGGGTTCATTAACCCGACGATCTACAACCAGAACGTGACTGCGAGTTATGCCACCGACTTCCACGACATCACCAGCGGGACTTCGGGCAGCTTTTCCGCTGTGACAGGGTACGACCTGGTGACCGGTTGGGGCAGCCCGAAACCCGCCCTGATTTCTGCGCTGTCCGGTCCTCCGGTCGCGGGCTTCTCGCTCTCCGCATCGCCCTCGTCCGTGACCATATTGCAGGGCAAATCGGGCAGCTCCACCATCAGTAGCACGGTGACCGGCGGATTCAACTCCGCCGTTGCGTTGACCGCCTCGGGTCAGCCGACAGGTGTGACGGTTGGCTTCAACCCAACCTCGATCACCGGCAATGGGACCTCGACGATGAACATAACGGTGGCCTCGACCACCTCCCCGGGCACGTACGCCATCACGGTGACGGGAACCTCGGGCAGCACCGTGCATACGACCACCGTTTCACTCACAGTGACCAGCACCAGCCCCGGCTTCTCGATCAGCGCGTCGCCGACGTCGATCGCCGTCACTCGGGGCACGTCGGGCCATGTCACGATCACCAGCACGGTGAGCGGCGGCTTTAACTCGCCTGTTTCGCTGTCCGCTTCGGGACAAGGGAGCCGTGTGACCACCAGCTTCAATCCGACCTCGATCACCGGAGGCGGAACGTCAACCCTGACCATCACCGTGAGCCGCCGCGCAACGACCGGAACGCGGACGATCACCGTCACCGGCACAAGTGGAGCCACATCGCACTCGACTACTGTCACTTTGACGATTCAGTAAAGGGTGGCTCGCGGACAGTGGTCAGTCGCGGAAGCAGACAGCTTTTGCACTGGCCACTGTCCACCGTTCACTGACCACTGTGCTTGCGGAAGACCACCTTCAAATCCCGCCGCCAATGTTCGCTGAGAGCGATCAGTTCCCATTCGATTTGCGGTGAGAGATAACGCAACACGGGCACATTGGCAGGATGGATGCGCAATGCCGGAGCCGCGAGCAGCAGCCGCGGCGCCGCTCGAGAGACCTCCGCGCCGCCGAAGTAGCCCTGGCGCTCAAACGCCGAGAGGGGCCGGCCTCCGCCTGCCGCGGGTTGCCGGTCTTCATTCAGTGCCCGTACGCGAATCCAATAATCTAGCGCCTGCATGGGCAGCTGCAGGTCTTCGTCCGCTTTCAATTCAACCACTGCCAGGCGGCCGTTGCGATCCACGGTCAGGAGATCGAGCAGCCCGCGATCGCCGCTCGACAACGCAGGCACCTGCGAATACAGCAGGTCGCCGCGCAGGCCCGGCAGCAGTTCATCGATCGCGGCGCGAAGCCGCGATTCCAGCCACCTTTCCGGCTGCAGGCGGAACAGCGGGTCGGATGGCACTCCATCCGGATGGCGGCTGAAGAACAAGCGCGCGAATAGTTCCCGGCAAAGTCCTTCGTTCTCCTCTGTGAGCGGTGTTTCATTCGGCCCCGCGCCAAAAGTGACCTCGTTTTCGTGCGCGAACGACCCGGCGGCAAGCCGATGGCGCAAGCGCGCGAATTCCAGCCCGTGCAGCAGCAGGCCGACCTCTGTGGCCGAGCGGGGATGCACCTCAACGCGGTCGCTGGCTTCGGCCGGCACCAATCCCAGGAGCCGGTCGAGGCCGGAGCGGCAGCGCTCGATGGCCGCTTCAGACGAAAACGTATGCACCAGCCGCGACTCGAGGTTCCCCGTGTCGCGAAAATCCACCGGCGCAAGCTCTTCGCTTCGTTCGTCGAGCGTGAAGAGCTGAAAATTGGCGGCCGTGTGATTCAGCCATGCCATTCGTTCGGCGGTGGTGCGCCAGGCGCCCGCGGGCACCACAACCTTGAGTCCCGCGAAGTGCCGGCGCCCATCTCCGTGCCGGCGGCAGTAGTCCAGCCACAACGCACCCAGGGTGAGAACGCCATCGATGGTGGCCGCGGACTCGGCCTCGCCCACTCCGATGACGGCGTCCGCCGCAGTCCCTTTCAGCAGCCGGCCGCGCACGTAAGCCGGGCCGAAGCTGTGTTCGAGGTCCATGGCTGATCGCAGACCGTCGACCTTGTAGCCGATGAAAGCCTGGGTGAGCGTCCGTTCCAGCAAACGCTGATAATTGCGCCGAGCCGTATCGCGGACAGTGGGCGTGCGCCGGTCGCTGGTGGGAACGAGCTCCAGGGCCTGCGGCCGGGGAGCGCCCATCCGCCGCGTCATCAGGCGAAGACACTGCGCCCTCGCCTGCATGTCCACAATCGTGCGCAACAGGTTCCGCTCGTCGCTCCACAACTGCAGCACGCATCGCCCGTGCGACTCGGTCACGGAATAGCGGGCGCTGCGCATGTCGAACACAACCCGGCCGTCTTCGAGCACCGCGGCCGCCGGATGTTCAGCGAGATATTCCTCGATACCGCGCACGAGCCGATCGGGAGGGATCGATTCCGTTCCGCTCCCGGGACGTCCTCCGCCCATTTTCCCCGCGGCCATGCTGCCTACCACTTCATGCGGGCCCGCAAGCCGGTAATGTGCGCGGTATGGTGGAGCGAGTGCCAGGCGTAGAGGGCGAGTGTCGTGGCCAGGTCTTCCGGGCCTCGCTCGGGATGAAGAAACCTCTTGCCGAAGTCTTTTTCCGAGAGCGACTCAAACAGCACCACCCAGCGCTGATGCAGGGCCTCGGTCAGCGCCAGCGAAACCGCAACCGGCATGCGGTTGTCGGGCAGCCGAGCCCACGCGGATTCATCGTACGGCTTGACGGTCGGCTCGTACTCGGTAAGCGCCAGCTTGCAGCGCACGTAGGAGTTGACGTGGCTGTCGGCCAGGTGGTGGACCACCTGGCGCACCGTCCATCCTTCGTCGCGGTAGGGAGTATCAAGCTGCGCGTCGTCAAGCCCGAGCACGGCGGTGCGCAGCCGCTCAGGGAGTTCACGCAGAGTTTCGATGTGTGCGGAGCGGTCGGAAACCGAGTAGGAAGGTGAGGGTCGGAAGTGGCCCACCGGGTAGCGAAGATCGTCCATATTCAGCCCTTAGCTGTTAGCTCGCAGCCTTTAGCTTATTGTAAGGGGCATCGAAGAGCGTTTCACGTGCGCGCCCGGCGTAGCAGGTTCCATGGACTTGGGTTTTCAGCTGAAAAGGATCGAAGCGCAAACAACGAGCTGAGAGCTAAGAGCTAATAGCTTCAATGGGTACGGCCCTTGTCAACGTGCAGGCAAAGGCCGAGAACCAAGGCTACGCGGTCTTGTGGTGGTGGTTATGGATGGCCATGATGGTGGTGCTTTGACGCGGCGAACGCCGGGGCAGCAACCACCATTAAAAGAAAGGTGGCGAGCAGAAATTTCTTCATGCCTCGAATCTAGCATCAGTCTGGCTGAGCCGGCATACAACCTTCGTTGAAGAATCAGGCCACGCGCATCAAGAGAGGAACGGGGCTTCATCGTTGCCTCGTCATTTCCGCCCCATTGCAAACCGGCGTAAACTGGAAAGTACGATGACCAACCCGGTTCCGGCCCCTCTTCCCAGCCACAAGCGCTATTTTTTTGAGAAATTCGGCATCACCGAGCGGCTGCTTGAGCGCTGCCTGGATGAGGCCCTGTCAGCGGGAGGCGATTATGCCGACCTTTACTTTGAGTCCGTCACCGCCATCGGCCTGGGAGTGGATGAGCAGATCGTCAAGTCCGCCAGCCAGGGAACCAGCGCCGGATGCGGCATCCGCGTGCTTTCCGGCGAGCGCACCGGCTATGCGTATACCGACAACCTCAACCCCGATCGCCTGCTCCACGCGGCCCGGACCGCGGCCCTGATTGCGTCGGGACCGGCCAAGCAGCCGATCCAGGGATTCACCGAGCCGCAGGTCGCCGATCTGTACCCGGTGCCTTTGGGTGGATTCGACCTCGACCTGGCCGCACGCCTGGAATTGATCCTGCGCGTGGATCGGGCCGCCCGCGCATTTGATCCCCGCATCGTGCAGGTGCGCGCCGGCTATAGCGAGGAACTGCGCCGCATCCTGATTGCCGGGTCGGACGGCTCGTTTGCCAGCGACACCCAGCCCTTGTGCCGGTTGAACGCATTTGTCATCGCCAAAGAGGGAGCCAACACAACCCGCGGCTCGGCCGGGGCCGGAGGGCGTTCCGGCCTGGCCCAATTCACTGGTCCCAAGAGTCCGGAAAACCTGGCGCGGGAGGCCGCGCGCGGGGCCATCCTGCAACTGGGCGCCGTTCCGGCGCCGGCGGGCGAGATGCAGGTGGTACTGGGACCGGGATGGCCCGGCGTCCTGCTCCACGAAGCGGTGGGCCACGGCCTGGAAGCGGATTTCAACCGCAAAGGGACTTCGGCTTTTACCGGCCTGATCGGGCAGCCGGTTGCAAGCTCCAAGGTGACGGTGGTCGATAACGGCACCATGGCCGGCCGTCGCGGCTCGCTGAACGTGGATGACGAAGGCTCACCCACCCAGGAGACGGTTCTGATCGAGGGCGGCATCCTCAAGGGCTACCTGACCGACAAGCTTTCCGCGCGCCTGATGGGCACGGCCAACACGGGCTCGGGCCGGCGGGAGAGCTACCACTGCATCCCCATGCCGCGCATGACCAACACCTACATGCTAGCCGGCGACGACGAGCCCGAAGACATCCTGCGCTCGGTGAAACGCGGACTCTACGCGGTCAACTTCGGCGGCGGGCAGGTGGACATCACCAACGGCAAGTTCGTCTTCTCGGCCTCCGAGGCCTACCTGATCGAGGACGGTAAGATCACGGCACCGGTGCGCGACGCCACGCTGATCGGCAATGGACCCGAAGCGCTGAAATATGTCTCCATGGTCGGCCATGATCTGAAGCTGGACGAGGGCATCGGCACCTGCGGCAAGGACGGGCAGAGTGTGCCCGTGGGTGTGGGTATGCCGACGATCAAGCTGGACCGGATGACGGTGGGGGGCACGGGGCGCTAGTTCGGTCACCGCGGCTCTGATAGTTTCAAGACATGCCTCAGGCAGTGCCTCAACTCGATGCCACCCCCGTCGATCTCGAATCATTAGCAAGCGATGTCGTTGCCCAGGCCATGAAAGCGGGCGCGAGCGACGCCGAAGTCGTGGTACGTGAGGGCGACGAATTCAGCGTGACTGTCCGCATGGGCGAAGTGGAGACGCTGAAGGAATCAGGATCGCGGGGACTCGGCCTGCGAGCGTTTCTGGGCAAGCGCACCGGCTCGGCCTCGACCAGCGACCTGACGCCCGACGGCATTCGCCAGCTTGTCGACGGAGCGATGGCTCTGGCCAGAATCACCGAAGAAGACCCATTTATGGATCTTCCGGAGCCGCAGGAGTTTGGCGTTACGCCCGGCGATCTTCATCTTTACTTCGAGGATGTCTATTCGCTGCCCGGGCCGGAGCGCATTGCCTGGGCGAAGCGGGCCGAGGCGGCGGCGCTCGAGGCCGATCCGCGCATCACCAATTCCAATGGCGGCAGTTTCGACGCTTCGACCGGGCGCAAGGTGCTGGCCAATTCGCGCGGCTTCGTGGGCGGCTATCGCACCAGCTATGCGGGAGTATCGGCCGCTCCCCTGGCCGTGGACGCCAACGGACAGATGCAGCGCGACAGCTGGTGGTCGGGAGCGCGGCGCATCGGCGATCTCGAATCGCCCGAAGCGATCGGCAAGGAAGCCGCGAGGCGCACCATACGCAGGCTGGGCGCGCGGCGCATGCCCACGCAGCAGGTGCCGGTGGTGTTCGCGCCGGAAGTGGCGCGTTCGTTGATCGGTTCGGTGTTTGAAGCGGCCTCGGGCGACTCGATCTGGCGGCATGCTTCGTTTCTAGCCGGCAAGCTGGGCGAAACGATTGCGGCTCCGGCGCTGACGATTTTCGACGACAACTTCATGCTCCTCCCCACCGGCGCTGGCGGGTTCGGCTCGTCGCCGTTCGATGGCGAGGGTTTGCCCTCTCGGCGCACCGTGGTGGTGGAGCAGGGGGTTCTGCGCAATTACCTGCTGAATACCTACACGGCGCGCAAGCTGGGCATGAAGTCCACGCATAACGCATCGCGCGGGCTGGCCGGGGCGCCGGGCATCGGTTGCGGCAACCTGTATCTCGAACCGGGC